>NZ_JAEX01000012.1 GCF_000519125.1 Desulfocurvus vexinensis DSM 17965 | reverse complement strand
GGGAAAAACCCCCTTTTGCCGCCAGAAAAAGGGGGTTTTTCCCCGCCCCCTCTCCCGGCTTCCCGCATCACGACACGACCCGACACGCACCACAGCCACAGGAGACCCGACATGCGATCCGACGAATTGTTTGCCAAGGCCCAGCAGCTCATCCCCGGCGGGGTCAACAGCCCGGTGCGCGCCTGCCGCAGCGTGGGGGTGGACCCGCTGTTCATCGCGAGCGCGGCGGGCGCCCGGCTGCGCACGGTGGACGGCGACGAGCTTGTCGATATGGTCATGAGCTGGGGGCCGATGCTGCTTGGCTACGCGCACCCCGAGGTCACCCGCGCCGCTGCCGAGGCTGCGGCCCGGGGCGCCAGCTTCGGCGCGCCCTGCCCGCAGGAGGTGGCCATGGCCCAGGCGGTGGTGGACGCGGTGCCCGGCGTGGAGATGGTGCGCATGGTCAGCTCGGGCACCGAGGCGACCATGAGCGCCCTGCGTCTGGCGCGCGGCTACACGGGCCGCGATCTGGTGGTCAAGTTCACGGGCTGCTACCACGGCCATGCGGACAGCTTCCTGGCGGCGGCTGGCTCGGGGGTGGCGACCCTGTCCATTCCCGGCACCCCGGGCGTGCCCGCGCAGGTGGTGGCCCACACGCTGCTTGCGCCGTACAACGACCTGGAGGCCGTGCGCGCCCTGTTTGCGCAGCGCGGGGCGGACATCGCGGCGGTGATCGTGGAGCCCGTGGCGGGCAACATGGGGCTGGTGCTTCCGGCGCCGGGCTTCCTGGAGGGCCTGCGCGCGCTGACCCGCGAGCACGGCGCGCTGCTCATCTTCGACGAGGTCATCACCGGCTTCCGGGTGGCCCTGGGCGGCGCGCAGCAGCGCTTCGCCATCACGCCGGACCTGACGACCATGGGCAAGATCATCGGCGGCGGCTACCCCGTGGGCGCCTACGGCGGGCGGCGCGAGATCATGGAGCATGTGGCGCCGTGCGGCGGGGTGTATCAGGCGGGCACGCTGTCGGGCAACCCGGTGGCCATGGCCGCCGGGCTGGCGACCCTGACCCTGCTGGCCCGGGCGGACTACGCGGCCCTGGAGGCGCGCACGGACGCCCTGGTGGCCGAGCTGTCGGGCATCATGACCGAGAAGGGCGTGGCGCATACCATCAACCATATCGCGTCCATCTTCACCCTGTTCTTCGCCGAGGGCCCGGTGACGGATTTCGCCACGGCCAGCGCGGCGGACGCCGGGCGCTACGCGCGCTTCTACGCCCAGATGCGCCGGAGCGGGGTCAACCTCGCGCCCTCGGCCTACGAATGCGCGTTCACGTCCTTTGCGCACACCGAAGAGGACTACGACCGCTACCTGAGCGCCGCCCGCGCGGCGGACCTGTAGGCCGGGCCATGTTCGAGCCCGAAGGCGGCGCGGGGCGCGACCCGCTGCCCCCCGAGCGCCTGGCCACGGCGGTCTACGCGCTGACCCCCGCCGGGGCGCGCCTGGGCCGGGCCCTGGCCCGCGAGCTGGGGGCGGCGCTGTTCGTGACCCGACGCCTGGAGCCGGACTATCCCGGGGCCACGGCCTTCGACGCCCTGGTGCCCTTCGTGGGCACGGTGTTCGCGGCCTACCGGCGCCATGTGTTCGTGGCGGCGGCGGGCATCGTGGTCCGCGCCGTGGCGGCGCATTTGCGCGGCAAGGGGCAGGACCCGGCGGTGGTCGTGCTCGACCAGCGCGGACGCTTCGCCGTGAGCCTGGTGTCCGGGCATCTGGGCGGGGCCAACGCCCTGGCCCGCGAGGTGGCGGCCATCACGGCGGGCACGGCGGTGGTGACCACGGCCACGGACACCGAGGACCTGCCCGCCCTGGACGTGCTGGCCGCCGAGCGCGGGCTGGCCATTGCCAACCTGGGCGCGGTCAAGGCCGTGAACATCGCGCTGCTGGCGGGCGACCCCGTGCAGGTGCTCGACCCGCACGACTGGCTGGGCCTGCGCGCGGCGCCCGGGGGCGAGGAGCCCTGGCCCGGGCATTTCGTGCACCTGCCCGAGCCCGGGGCGTGGCGCCCGGGGCTGCCCGGGGTGCGCGTCACCGAGCGCGTGACCGAGCCCGGGGAGCAGGAGCTGGTACTGCACCCGCCGTGTCTGGCCGTGGGCGTGGGCTGCCGCCGGGGCGTGACGGCGGGCGAGGTCGGGGCCGCCGTGCAGGCGACCCTGGCCGGGGCCGGGCTGTCGCCCCTGGCGGTGCTCGGGCTGGCCAGCATCGGCCTCAAGCGCGACGAGGCCGGGCTGCTGGAGGCCGCCGCGCAGATGGGCAAGGCCATCCTGTTCTATGAAACTGGCGACCTCAAGGACATCCCCGTGCCGAACCCTTCGGCGCGGGTGGAACACGAGACAGGAGTACCCGGCGTATGCGAGGCAGCGGCCATGAAACTGGCGGGAGCGACGGAACTTCTGGTGCACAAGACCAGGTGCGGCAACGTGACGGTGGCCGTCGCCCTGGCCGGGTGACGGTGGTCGGGCTGGGCCCGGGCGACGACACCCACCTCTCCCCCCGGGCCTGGGCGGCGCTGACCCGCGCCCACGCCGTGGTCGGCTACAAGACCTACATCGACCTCGTGCATCCGGCGCTGCTGGAGGGCAAGGAGGTGGTGGTCACTGGCATGCGCCAGGAGCTGGACCGCGTGCGCGCGGCCATCGACCTGGCCCGCCAGGGCCGCG
Source organism: Desulfocurvus vexinensis DSM 17965 (assembly GCF_000519125.1). Classification (NCBI taxonomy): domain Bacteria; kingdom Pseudomonadati; phylum Thermodesulfobacteriota; class Desulfovibrionia; order Desulfovibrionales; family Desulfovibrionaceae; genus Desulfocurvus; species Desulfocurvus vexinensis. The sequence continues at coordinate 96,896 of NZ_JAEX01000012.1, read as the reverse complement.
AGGTGGCGGTGGTCTCCGGCGGCGACGCCGGGGTCTACGGCATGGCCGGGCTGGTCTTCGAGATGCTCGAGCAGGCCGGGCTGCTGGACGAGGTGCGCGCCGAGGTGGTGCCGGGCATCCCGGCCCTGGCGGCGGCGGCGGCAGTGCTCGGCGCGCCGCTGACCCACGATTTCGCCGTCATCAGCCTGTCGGACCTGCTCACGCCCTGGGAGCGCATCGAGGCGCGCCTGGACCACGCGGCGGCGGCGGATTTCGTCGTCGTGCTCTACAACCCGCGCTCGCACCGCCGCGACTGGCAGCTGGCCCGGGCCTTGGACATCATCGCCCGCCACCGCGCGCCGCAGACGCCCGTGGGCCTCGTGCGCCAGGCCTGCCGCCCGGGCCAGACGGCCCTGGTGGCGCCGCTGTGCGCGTTCGACCCCGGCGCGGCGGACATGGTCTCCATCGTCATCGTGGGCAACTCGTGCACCCGGGCCCACGGCGGGCGGATGATCACCCCGCGCGGCTACATGGACAAATACGGCCCTGCGGAGGGCGGAGCCGGCGGCTGAGGGGCCGGGCGCGGCGCCGGTTCGCCGGGGCCGGGAGCCCTGCCGCTGGCCCGCATCTTGCTTGTGCGGAGGCGGGCACCCTGCGGACCGGGGGGCGGAAACGAAAAGCGGCGCCGCGCGCCGCGTAGAACCCCTCTTTCCGGCGAGGCTTGCCTTGACACGGCAAGCCACGTACACTAGTGCTCCCACTGTGTGAATACTTTGTCAATCACTTGAGGAGGTGAAACCACGATGAAGAAGTTCGTTTCCATGGGTCTCATGAGTGCCGCCGTCATGTGCTTCGTCGCTCTGCCCGCCGTCAACGCCGCCGACGCTCCCGCCGATGGTCTGAAGATGGCCAAGACCGAGAAGCCCGTGGTGTTCAACCACAGCACGCACAAGGCCGACGACTGCAAGGCGTGCCACCACACCTGGGACGGCGCCGGAGCGATCACTTCCTGCTCCGAGGCTGGCTGCCACGATGTGATGGACAAGAAGGACAAGTCCGTCAACTCGTACTACCTGGCCATGCACAACAAGAAGGCCGCGCATCCGACCTGCGTGTCCTGCCACGCCGACAAGGCTGGCGACGACAAGGAACTGAAGAAGAAGCTGACCGGCTGTAAGGGTTCCGCCTGCCACGCCGAGTAGCAAGGCACCGGGGGGGCCGCGCAAGCGGCCCCCATTGTTCATGGACGCAACCCCGAGAGGTCCGCGATGGTACCGGGCGACGCCGACACGGAAGACATCCTTGAACTGACCGAAATCATCAAGAAGGGCGACCTCGCCGACATGGGCGGGGGCGATGCCGATGACGACATCAGCTTCGAGCAGGAGTTGGAGGAGCTGTTCGCCGACGACAAGGACGGCGGATCCGATGCTCCGGTTTCCGACGGCGACGACCTCGACCTGGACGACCTGGAAAAGGAACTGGACTCCCTGGGCGCCGCACCGGCCCCCGGGCCGCAAGCCGCACCGGGCAAGGGCGGCGGCGCGGACCCGGACGGGCTGGACGACCTGGAGTCCGCCCTCTCGGGGCTGGACGGCGACGACCTGCCGGGTGTGCCCGGCCTGGACGACGAAGAAGACGATGACCTCGACCTCTCCAGCCTGGACGACCTGCTGAACGAGCTCGACGGCGGCGCCAAACCCGCCCCGAAGCCCGCCGCCAAGGCGGCCCAGAAGCCCTCGCCAGCCCCCGAACCCGCAGAAGAGCCCGAGGCGTTGGGCGACCTGGGCGATTTGGGCGATCTTGAATCCCTGGACGGGCTGGACGACCTGGATCAGGCCATCGCCGGGCTGGACGGACTGGACCTGGGCGACGAGGCCCCCGCCTTCGGGCCGGACCCCGAGCCCGAGCCCGCCCCGGAGCCCGAACCCGCTCCCGCCCCGGCCCCCAAGCCCGCCCCGGCGCCCCGGCCCACAGCCCAGGCCCATGGCGCGGGCGCCGAGCCCGTGCCCGCTTCCGGCCGCTTCCTCGAAGGGCCGCCCGCCGTGCTGCCCCAGGACGCCCTGGAAGGCCTGCTCGAACGCACGGACCGCCTCGAAGCCCTGGTGGACAAGGAATTGACCACGCGCCTGGAGGCCCGCTTCCAGGAGCTGGAGCAACGCCTGGCCGCAGCCCCGGCCCCGGAACCGGCCGCCGCCCCCGCCGACGCGCTGCTGGCCGAAATCAAGGCCACCCTGGCCGAAGAGCTGACCCGGGACATCAAGGCCGCCCTCACCGCAGAGCTGACCCAGGAGATCACGGCCACCCTGCGGGCCGAGTTGGAGGCCGACATGGAGCGCCAGGCCGCCGCCGCCGCCGCGCGCATCATCCGCGAGGAGATCGCGGCCCTGCTCAAGGGCTAGCAGCCCCGGCGGACGGCCCGCAGGGGCTGCCCGCACCCGGCCCCGGCGCGCCCGGCCCGCAGCCGCCCCGGCTCACGGGCCCTGCCAGACAACACGTTTTCGCCTTTAGGCTCTTGCGGGCCCCCGGCCTTTCACCGGGGGCCCTTTTCCTGGCCCGCGCGCACTCGACTCCCGCCGGGGGCCATGCTACAAGGCCGGAAAAACGAGGGTGGGCTTCACGGTTCCCTCTCTTTTCCCGCCCGGACGCCCGACTCGGTGGTCTGGGCCGTTTCCCCCCGGGCGGGTTTTTGTTTTCCCCTGAGCGTTCCCGGAGGCCATGGTGGACAAGGACAGCAAGCAGGCCCTACAGGTTGCCAAGGAGATCACGGTCAAGTTCATCGAGACCGGGCGCGTCTCCCCCAGCAATTTTTCCGAAATTTTCCCGGCCATCTACAACGAAGTGCTGCGCACCATCTCCGGCGCGGCCCCGGGCGCCGCGCCCGGCCCGTCCGACGCCGACAACGCCTGAGGCCGCCATGAGCACAGCCGAGCACACCGCCCACGCCGGACGCGTCCGCAGCATGTTCGGACGCATCGCGGGCCGCTACGACTTCCTCAACCATTTCCTGAGCCTGGGGCTGGACATCATCTGGCGCCGCCAGCTGGTGCGCGCCGTGCGGCCCCTGGCCACGCGGCGCTTCCTCGACCTGGCCGCAGGCACCATGGACGTGGCCCTGGAGCTGCGCCGCCAGCATCCGGGCTGCACCGTGCTGGCCCTGGATTTCGCCCTGCCCATGCTCCAGCGCGGCGCGGCCAAGCTCGGCGGGAACCGCTACGCCGTGCAGCCCGTGCAGGCCGACGGCCGGGCCCTGCCCCTGCCCGAGGGCTGCGTGGACGCCGTGACCATCGCCTTCGGCATCCGCAACATCCTGCCCCGCCCGGCGGCCTACGCCGAAATGCTGCGCGTGCTCACCCCGGGCGGGCGGCTGTGCATCCTGGAGTTCGGCTCCGCCAGCCGCCCCATCTGGAAGGGCCTGTACAACCTCTACCTCGACCGCCTGCTGCCCCTGGCGGGCCGGGTGATTTCCGGCGACGCCACGGCCTACCGCTATCTGGCCGACACCATCCGCGCCTTCCCCGACGCCCGGGGCCTGGAAGAAGAACTGCGCGCGGCGGGGTTCGTCAACGTGGCCCACGAGCCGCTCATGGGCGGGGTGGTCAATATCCACGTGGCCGAAAAGCGCCTGCACGCGGGCGACACCTTCGTGGTCGGCGCGGCCGGGGCCAAGGCCCCCGCCGAGGCTGCCGGGGCCGCGCCCCGGCCCGCCCCGGTCGCCGCGCCCGCCGCAGTCGCCGCGTTCGCTACGCCCAAGACGACGCCCGACCCCGACCCGGGGCAGGCCGCCCTGCGCGCCGCCGCCAACGTCGAGGCCGCCCTGAGCGCCCTGGGCACGGCCCGCCAGGGCGCCCCCGCCCCCGGGGGCGCGGCCAAGGCTCCGGCCAAGGCGAAGCCCGAGGCCAAGCCCAAGGCCGACGCCAAGGCTCCGGAAAAGGCCAAGGCTCCGGCCAAGCCCAAGGCGAAGGACACAGCAGCAAAGCCCAAGGCCGCCGCCAAGGCTCCGGCCAAACCCACGGCCAAGGCGAAGGACACCGCGCCCAAGGCTCCGGCCAAACCAAAGCCCAAGGCCAAGCCCAAAACCGACGCCAAGGCTCCGGCCAAGCCCAAGGCCCCCAAGGCTGCGGCGAAGAAGAAGGGATAAGGACAGGCGCCCCGGCCCGGCGGGCTGCGGGGAAATGCTTCTCCGCAGGCCGTGCGGCAAGGCCGAAACGGCATGGCAGGAACCATGCGCCTGACGCAGGAAAGGACATCCGCGAAGGCCCGGGCGCGGCGCAACGGCGCGGCCGGGCAGGGGCAGGCGGCCTGCTAGACGAGCTTGCGGGCCAGGTAGACCAGCGCCAGCCCCAGGACCACGGCGACGGCGCCCATGGCCCGCAGTTCGGCGGGGGTGCGCTCGGAGAGCGCGCGCAACAGTGCGGGCATCCGCGACGCCCCGGCCACGTAGACCAGCCCCTCGAACACGAAGGCCAGCCCCACGGCGCACACGAACAAGGACCAATCGAATTGCATGGGCACGTCCTACCCCGGCCCGGGGCGCGTGTCCAGACCCCGGCGGGGAACGCCCCGCCGGAACCCATCAGGAGACAACCCCGCACATGACGACCTTCGACGAACTTTCCTCGCACGCCAAGCCCGTGGCCGTGGTCGGCCTGGGCTATGTGGGCCTGCCCCTGGCCGTGGCCCTGTCGCGGCATTTTTCCGTCATCGGCTTCGACATCAGCGCCGCCCGGGTGGACGAGCTGCGCGCCGGGCGCGACCGCACCGGCGAGGTCGCCCCCGACGCCCTGGCCGGGGCGCGCATCGACTACAGCTGCGACCCCGCCAGCCTGCGCCGCGCCGGGCTCGTCATCGTGGCCGTGCCCACGCCCATCGACGCCTACCGCAGCCCGGACCTTGGCCCCGTGCGCGGGGCCAGCGCCACCGTGGGCGCCAACCTCGCCCCCGGCACGGTGGTGGCCTACGAGTCCACCGTCTACCCGGGGCTGACCGAAGAGGTCTGCGTGCCCATCCTGGAGGAACGCTCCGGGCTCGCCTGCGGGCGCGACTTCTTCGTGGGCTACTCGCCCGAGCGCATCAACCCCGGCGACAAGGTCCACACCCTGGAGACCATCGTCAAGGTCGTGGCGGGCATGGACGACGCCACCGCCGACCTGCTGTGCGCCGTCTATTCCCGCGTGGTCAAGGCCGGGGTCCACCGCGTGACCAGCATCCGCGTGGCCGAGGCCGCCAAGGTCATCGAGAACACCCAGCGCGACCTGAACATCGCCCTGATGAACGAGCTGGCCCTGATCTTCGACCGCATGGGCATCGACACCCTGGAGGTGCTCGAAGCCGCCGGGACCAAATGGAACTTCCTGCCCTTCCGGCCCGGGCTGGTGGGCGGCCACTGCATCGGCGTGGACCCCTACTACCTGACCTTCAAGGCCGAGGCCATCGGCTTCCACCCCCAGGTCATCCTGGCCGGGCGCGGCACCAACGACGGCATGGCCCGCTTCGTGGCCGAAACCGCCGTCAAGCGCATCATCGCCCGCGAGCGGCTGGTCAAGGGCGCGCGGGTCGGCATCCTGGGCCTGACCTTCAAGGAAAACGTGCCCGACCTGCGCAACACCAAGGTCGTGGACGTGGTCCGCGCGCTGGAGGAATACGGCGTGGCCTGCCTGGTCAACGACCCCATGGCCGACCCCGCCGAGGCCCGCCACGAGTACGGCCTGGAGCTGACGCCCCTGGAGGGCTTCACCGGGCTGGACGCGCTGATCCTGGCCGTGCCCCACGAGGCCTACCGCGCCCTGGACCTGCCCGCCCTGGCGACCATGTTCGCCCCGGGCCGGGCCCCGCTGCTGCTGGACCTCAAGGGCTTCTTCGACCGCCGGGCCGCGCTGGACGCGGGCTTCGACCTCTGGCGGCTGTAGGCGCCGCCATGGACGAGACGCAGCGCGACGCGGCCCCCGCCCCGGTGAACTGCTGGCGGGACTGCTGAACCGGGCTGCGCGAGGTGTCCATGCTCCTCGCGCAGCTGCCCCCCGGCGGGGGGCTCACGGCGGAAACCACGGGCGAGGGCGTGTTCAAGGTGGACGCCATCGCCCGCCACCGGGGCGCGCGCATCGCCGCCCGGCGCGTGCTGCCCTCGGGCCGCGTGCTGCTCACCCTGCGCAAGGACTGACGCCCCTGACCGGCGCCCCGGGAAGGATCGGCCCTCCCGCAAGGCTCCGGGATGCCGGTACCCGCTTTCTGAGGACACACATGCTTGTTCTGGCCCTGGCCACCGCAACCGAACTGTGCGCCGCCCTGCCCGGGGCGCCCCCGGGCCTGGAGCCGGGCGACACGGCCCCCGTGGCCCTGCCCGGGCGCCGGGCCCTGGCCCTGGTCGCGGGGGTCGGGCCCGTGGGCGCGGCCCTGCGCCTGGGGCGGCTGCTGGGCGCCCTGGACCCCGGGGCCGTGGCCGGGGTGCTCAACCTCGGCGTGGCGGGCAGCTTCGACACCGCCGCCCTGCCCCTGGGCGCCGTGGCCGTGGCCGGGCGCGAAACCTGGCCCGAATTCGGCCTGCGCACCCAGGCGGGAGTGGACGCCGCCGCCCTGGGCTTCCCCGTGGGCCGCACGCCCGCCGGGCCCCTGGGCGCGACCCTGGCCCTGGAGCCGGACGCCGCCGCGCGGGCCATGGGCCTGGCCCTGCCCGCCCCCTGGCCCCGGGTCCACGCCCTGACCGTGGCCGCCGCCAGCGCCGACGCCGCCACGGCCAGCGCCCTGCGCGCGGCCCACGGCGCGCAGCTTGAAAGCATGGAAGGCTATGCCCTGGCCCTGGCCTGCCTGGAAGCGGGCCTGCCCTTCCTGGAAGTCCGCACCGTGTCCAACGCCGTGGGCACCCGCCGCGCCGACCGCTGGGACCTGCCCGGGGCCCTGGCCGCCCTGCCCGGGGCCCTGGCCGCCCTGTGCGGGCACCCCGGAGGCACCCCGTGAGCGCCGCCCCCCTGTCCGTGGCCATCTCGCCCTGCCCCAACGACACCTTCATTTTCGCGGCCTGGGTGCTCGGCCTGTCGCCGGGCCCGGGCGTGGACGCGCGCTTCTGCTGGGCCGACGTGCAACAGCTCAACCAGGACGCCGCCGCCGGACGCTTCGACGTGGTCAAGCTCTCCGCAGCCGCCGCCCTGGGCCTTGAGGACCGCTACGAAATCCTGCCCTGCGGCGGGGCCTTCGGCACCGGGGCCGGGCCCAAGCTCGTGGCCCGGCCCGGCGGGCCCGAGGCCCCGCGCACCGTGGCCGTGCCCGGGCTGGACACCACGGCCTTCGCCGTGCTGCGCGCGGCCCTGCCCCGGCCCTTCACGCCCCTGCCCATGCGCTTCGACCTCGTGGCCGGGGCCGTGGCCCGGGGCGAGGCCGACGCCGGGCTGCTGATCCACGAAACCGCCCTGGTGCCCGAGCGCCACGGGCTGGAGTTGCGCCTGGACCTGGGCGCCTGGTGGGCGGCCAGGGCGGGCGGCACGCCGCTGCCCCTGGGCGTCATCGCCGCCCGGCGCAGCCTGCCCGCAGCCCTGCGCCGGGCCGTGGCCGGGGCCATCCGTGCCAGCCTGGCCCTGGCGCGGGCGCGGCGCGAGGCCGTGTGGCCCCTGGTGCGCGCCCTGGCCCGCGAGCTGGACGACGCCACCTTGCAGGCGCACATCGCCGCCTATGTGGACGCCCTGAGCCTGGACATGGGCCCCGCCGGATGCGCGGCCCTGGACGCCCTGCGCGCCCTGGCCCGGCCCGGGGCCGCGGCCGCGCCGTGACCCCCCGCGCCCCGCAGCCGCCCGGAAGCACTTGCCATCCACGCCCAACCATGGATAATGAGCATCACATGAACTCCATCGCCCGCTATCTCCAAGACGAACTGCCGCGCATCAACGCCTTCCTCGACGCCCAGACCGCGCGGCTCGACCCCGTGGTGCGCCCCGCCGCGCAGCATGTGCTGGGCGCCGGGGGCAAGCGCCTGCGCCCGCTGCTGGCCCTGGCCACCGCCCGGGCCCTGGGCTGCGCGGCCGACCCCTACCCCCTGGCCTGCTCCCTGGAGCTGCTGCACTCGGCCACCCTGCTGCACGACGACATCCTCGACGCCGCCGCCATGCGCCGGGGCCGCGCCGCCGCGCACCTGGAATTCGGCCGCACCGGCACCATCCTGGCCGGAGACGTGCTGCTGGCCCTGGCCAACCGCCTGGTGGCCGACTACGACATCCCGCGCCTGAACGCCGTGCTGGCCGAGGCCATCCTGCGCACCGTCACCGGCGAAATCATGGAGATCGCCAGCGTGCGCGACACGGCCATGAGCCAGGAGCGCTACTACGAGATCATCACCGGCAAGACGGCCTACCTGTTCCAGGGCGCCTGCCAGTGCGGGGCCATCCTGGCCGGATGCGGGGAGGCTGCCGAGCAGGCCGCCCACGACTACGGCCTGAACCTGGGCATCGCCTTCCAGCTCGTGGACGACGCCCTGGACTACGTGAGCCCCTTGGAGGTCACGGGCAAACCCTCGGGCGGCGACCTGCGCGAGGGCAAGATGACCCTGCCGCTCATCCTCTACCTGCGCACCCTGCCCCCCGCCGGGCGCCAGGAGCTGGAAGACCGCTTCACCCGGGGCGAGCTGGACGCCGACGCGGCCCGCCAGATCGCCGACCAGGTGGCCACCTCGGGCTGCGCCGAGGCCACGCGCGACGCTGCGCGCGGCTACGCGGCCCTGGCCGCCCAGGCCCTGGAGACCTTCCCCCCGGGCCCGGAGCGTGAGCTTCTGGCCGACATCCTGGATCTCGTGCTGTCCAGGAACAAATAGCATTTCCCGGGAGCAATCATGAGCAGCGGAACGGAACGCCTCCTCGCCTCGGTGCGCCAAGGGCTCGAACAGGTCTTCCCGCCCGTCACGGCGCAGCTCATGCGCGAGCTGGTCAAGCCCCACCCCGATTTCGAAGACATCGCCCGCGTCATCGGGCTGGACCCTGTGCTCTCCGCCGCCGCCCTGACCCTGGTCAACTCGCCCTTCTACTCCCTGTCCCAGAAGGTCACCACCCTGGAGCGGGCCGCCGTGGTCCTGGGCACCAAGGAGATCCTCAAGATCGCCCTGTCCGTGTCCTTCGCGGGCAAGGGCCTGGCTGGCGACAAGAGCGAGGCCAACTTCGCCAACTGGCGCCTGGTGGTCTGGTCGGCCATCGCCGCCGAGCTGCTGGCCGAGCGGCTGTGCCCCGGCGAAGCCGACCTGGCCTACCTGTGCGCCCTGCTCAAGGACCTTTCGCTGCTGCTGGTGGCGCGCACGGCGCCCGACATGCTGCCCTACGGCGGCGACGCCGAGGTGCTGACCTGCCTGCGCCCCGGGCAGATGGACGCCGAAGCCCGCGCCTGGGGCCTGACCCACCCGCAGCTGACCCTGCGCGCCCTGGCCGACTGGGGCGTGCCCGACCTGGGCGGCGGCTGCATCGCCCACCACCACGACACCGAGGCCGTGGACAGCCTGCCGCCCCTGGCCCAGGCCGTGACCCTGGCCACCCAGTGGGCCGAGCTGGCCGCCGGGTGCGACCGCGACCCCATCCTGCTGGTGCAGTTCGAGATGCTGCTGCGCGAGCGCCTGGGCGCCTCCACCGCCGACGTGGAGCAGATGCGCGCGGTGTGCATCCAGAAATACCGCTCCATGCTCGCCATCCTGGACCTGGAGGAGGCCGCCCCGGCGGCGCGGCTCTACGAGCACTCCATCCAGGCCATGCAGAACTACCATTTCCAGACCATGGAGATCACCGCGACCTCGGGGGGCACGCCCTCGGTGGCGCGCATCGTGGGCCGCCACCTGCGCTGGAACTTCGGACTCACGGAGTGGGACCTCGCCCTGCGCGCCCCGCGCGACGACGGCTGGGACCTGCTGCTGGCCAAGGACGGCACCCTGGAGGAAGGCGGCCATGCCGCCCTGGACGAGGGCCTGCCCTGGCGCTTCACCAAGCGCCGCCTGCTGCTGCTGGCCTCGGGCGAGAAGTGGGGCGAGCTGCGCCTGAAGGCCGGGACCCTGGCCAAGGAGGCCGAGCAGGACATGAACCTGTTCCTGCGCTTCCTGTCGCGGGCCTACGAGCAGTACTGCCTGCGCCACGCCGTGCTCGAGGCCAAGGCCGACACCCTGGACGCCCTGCCCGTGGGCGTGGCCCGGCTGGACGAGGACGGGCGCGTGCTGGAGCTCAACCCCGCCCTGTACGCCTTCCTGGGCCAGCCCAAGAACCCCCTGGGCCGCGACGTCATGGAATGCATGGCCCTGCTGGACGTGCCCAGCGTGGACACGGAATGGCGGCTGTTCCTGGGCAACCCCGACCGGCCGACCTTCTCCAAGATCTACTGCTCCGACCCCGGCCAGCCCGGGGCCCCGCCGCGCTGCATGTACTTCTCGGCGCACAAGGAATCCCGCGCCGGGCGCACCTCGGTGCTCTTCCTGGCCGAGGACGTGACCGAGGTCTCGGCCGTGGAGGCCCAGGCCCTCAGGCAGGGCGCGTTCATGGAGCAGCTCGTGGGCTCCATGCAGGACATGGTCATGACCGTGGACGCCGCCGGAACCATCACCTTCGCCAGCCCGCGCTACTCCGACCGCCTCACCGGGCGCAACCTGTTCGCCGTGGCCAAGCCCGTGGGCAGCTTCGCGGGAACCTGGGGCCCGGCCATGCTCGACGACGAGGCCCCCTCGGCGGAGATCATCCTCCAGCTGCGCGACGGCACCTTCAAGTCCCTGGAGCTGATGGTCTCGCGCCTGCGCGGGACCAGGGCCACCAGCCCGGCCTATCTCGTGGTCGGGCGCGACCTGACCTCCGTGCGCCGCCTGGAGGAGCGCCTCAAGCGCCAGGCCCTGTTCGACAGCCTGACCGAGCTGTTCAACCGCTTCCAGTTCCACGCCTTCCTGGAGCGCGAGGCACGCCGTGCCACGCGCACCGGCAGGCCCATGGGCATGGTCTTCTTCGACCTGGACGGCTTCAAGGACATCAACGACACCCGGGGCCACCAGGCGGGCGACGAGGTGCTCAAGGACGTGGCGGCCATCGTCCGCGACACGGTGCGCAAGGGCACGGACCTGCCCTGCCGCTACGGCGGCGACGAGTTCGCCATCATCGCCACCGACTCCAAGCCCGAAGGGCTGCGCGTGCTGGCCCAGCGCCTGCGCGACGCCATCGTGGCGCGCTACGGCCCGGAGCTGGGCGTGAGCCTTGGCCTGGCCACGCTGCTCGACGGCGAGAACCCCGACGACCTGGTGCGCCGCGCCGACCGCGCCTGCTACCGGGCCAAGGCCCGGGGCGGCAACGCCATCGTCGAGGCCGGGGAGCCCTAGCCCCCGGCGCCAGCTCCCGCCCGCCACGGGCCCGCAGCCGGGTTTTGCTTTTTTCCAGGACTCGCGTACAGTCCCCACCGGCGCCACGGCGCCATTTGCCGTTCCATGGCCCGCCCACACCGGGTGGGCCCATTTCGCCGCCACAGGAGTCGCCGCAATGCTCTGCCGCATCGAACTGGCCCCGCGCCCCCATGTCACCGACAGCGTCGGCCTGCGCACCGCGCGCGGCCTGCACGCCGCCCTGGGGGTGTGCGTCTCGCAGTGCCGGATCATCAAGGTCTTCACCATCCAGGGCGTGGACGAGGCCGGGATTGCCCGCATCCTGGACGCCGGGGCCCTGCACGATCCCGTGCTGCACTCCGTCTCGCGCACGCCCCTGGCCGAGGGCTTCGACTGGGCCATCGAGGTCGGACTGCGCCCCGGCGTCACCGACAACGAGGGCCGCACCGCCCGCGAGGCCGTGGCCCTGGTCCTGGGCCTGACCAAGGCCGAGGCCGCCCAGGTCGCCGTGTACACCTCCACCCAGTACCTGCTCTCGGGCGACCTGGACGAGGACGACGTGCGGCGCATGGCTGGCGGCTACCTGGCCAACGAGCTGATCCAGCGCTACGAGTACAAGAGCGCCGCCCAGTGGGCGAAGGCCCCCGGCTTCGAAGCCCGGGCCGCCCGCGTCACCGGCGAGGCCCACGACGAGGTCAACACCATCGACCTCGACGCCATGGACGACGACGGGCTCATGGCCTTCTCGCGCGAAAACACCCTGGCCCTGTCGCTGGTGGAGATGCGCACCATCCGCGACCACTACCGCGACCCCGCCGTGGCCGCCGCCCGCGCCGCCCGGGGCCTGCCCGCCATGCCCACCGACGCCGAGCTCGAAGCCCTGGCCCAGACCTGGTCCGAGCACTGCAAGCACAAGATATTCAACGCAAAGATCGACTACGACAACCGCGAAACCGGCGCCCGCACCACCGTGGACAGCCTGTTCAAGACCTACATCGCGGGCAGCACCGCCGCCATCCGCGCCGCGCGCGGCAAGGCCGACCTGTGCCTGTCCGTGTTCAAGGACAACGCGGGCGTCATCCGCTTCGACGACGAGCACGCCGTGTGCATCAAGGTCGAGACGCACAACAGCCCCTCGGCGCTGGACCCCTACGGTGGAGCCCTGACCGGCATCGTCGGCGTGAACCGCGACCCCATGGGCACCGGCATGGGCGCCAACCTCGTGTGCAACACCGACGTGTTCTGCTTCGCCTCGCCCTTCTGGAAAAACGAGCTGCCCCCGCGCCTGCTGCACCCGCGCCGCGTGCTCGAAGGCGTGCGCGAGGGCGTGGAGCACGGCGGCAACAAGTCCGGCATCCCCACGGTCAACGGCTCCATCGTCTTCCACGACCAGTACCTGGGCAAGCCCCTGGTCTTCTGCGGCACCGTGGGCCTCATGCCCGCCACCGTGGCCGGGCGCCCCAGCCACGAGAAGACCGTCAACCCCGGCGACGCCATCGTCATGACCGGCGGGCGCATCGGCAAGGACGGCATCCACGGCGCGACCTTCTCCTCCGAGGAACTCCACGAGGGCTCCCCGGCCACCGCCGTGCAGATCGGCGACCCCATCACCCAGCGCAAAATGTACGACTTCCTCATGCGCGCCCGCGACATGGGCCTGTACAACGCCATCACCGACAACGGCGCGGGCGGCCTGTCGTCCTCCGTGGGCGAAATGGCCGGCATGAGCGGCGGCTGCCGCATGGACGTGTCGCGCGCGCCGCTCAAGTACGACGGCCTGCGCCCGTGGGAAATCCTGCTCTCCGAGGCCCAGGAGCGCATGACCCTGGCCGTGCCCCAGGACAAGCTGGCCGCCTTCCTGGCCCTGGCCGAAGAAATGGACGTCGAGGCCTCCCACCTGGGCGAATTCACCGACTCGGGCTACTTCCACGTCACCTACGGCGAGCGCCCCGTGGCCTACCTGCCCATGGACTTCCTGCACGACGGCGTGCCGCAGATGGAACTCGCCGCCGTGTGGGAGCGCCCCGCCATCGACGAGCCCTACATGCCGCTGTTCATCGCCGACCACGGCAAGCTGCTGCGCACCATGCTCGGCCGCCTGAACATCTGCTCCAAGGAATACGTGGTGCGCCAGTACGACCACGAGGTCCAGGGCGGCAGCGTGGTCAAGCCGCTCACCGGCGCCCGGGCCGACGGCCCCTCCGACGCCGGGGCCCTGCGCCCCGTGCTGGGCTCCGACCAGGGCCTCGTGCTCTCCCACGGCATCTGCCCCAAGTTCTCGCGCCTGGACACCTACTGGATGATGGCCTCGGCCATCGACGAGGCCATCCGCAACGCCGTGGCCACCGGGGCGGACCCCGACCGCATGGCCGGGTGCGACAACTTCTGCTGGTGCGACCCCGTGCAGAGCGACAAGACCCCCGACGGGCACTACAAGCTGGCCCAGCTCGTGCGCGCCAACCAGGCCCTGGCCCACTTCTGCCAGGCCTTCGGCGTGCCCTGCATCTCCGGCAAGGACTCCATGAAGAACGACTACACCGGCGGCGGGCAGAAGATCTCCATCCCGCCCACGGTGCTCTACTCCGTGCTGGGCATCGTCGGCGACGTGAACCGCTGCGTGACCTCGGACTTCAAGACCCAGGGCGACCACGTCTACCTGCTGGGCCTGACGCGCCCCGAACTGGGCGGCTCGGAACTCTCCGAGCTCTACAAGGCCCCGTTCTCCGAGGTGCCCCAGGTGGACGCCGTGGCCGCGCGCACCCGCTACCGCACCCTGCACGCCGCCATGGGCCAGGGGCTGGTCAACGCCGCCCACGACCTGTCCGACGGCGGCCTGGGCGTGGCCGTGGCCGAAATGTGCATCGGCGGGCGCATCGGCGCGACCATCGATCTGGCCCGCGTGCCCGCCTGCCCGGACGACATGCAGGAAACAGACCTGCTCTACTCCGAATCCAACTCGCGGCTCTTGGTCAGCGTGCGCCCCGAAAACGCGGCGGCCTTCGAGGCCCTGTTCGCCGGGCAGCACTGCGCGCGCATCGGCACCGTGGGCGGCGACGCCCTGACCATCACCCAGGGCAACCGCCCCGTGCTCGCCGAACCCGTGGAGACCCTGGCCGCCGCCTGGAAGGCCCCCTTCGGCACCGACGGCCCCGGCGCCCAGTAGGGCGCCGGGCCGCCGGGCGCGGGCACGGCTGGGGGGAGGCCGGGCGGGGGAGGGGCCTCTTTTCTTGAGGAGAAAAGGGGTCCCTCCCCTCCCCCGCACCCCCACCCCTCCTCCCCAAAAGACCTTTTTCTTTGGGGGACGGAGCGACCGGCCACGGACAGAAACGAGGGCGGGAGCGGGCAACCAGAAGCCTCCCCTTGGCCCCCCGTTCCGGTCCCGCGCGGCGCTTCGCCGCGCGGGACCGGAACGGCGAGCGGGGTCCAGGGGCCATTGGCCCCTGGCGGGGGTCCAGGGGGCAGCGCCCCCTGGCGGGGGCCGGGGCCGCGCCCCAGCGAGGCCCGGCCATAACGACACAAAGGACGAGCAATGAACATCATCGACGAACTCAAGTGGCGCGGCCTGATTTTCCAGGTCTCCGACGAGGACGGCCTGCGCAAGCATTTCGAGACCCCGGGCCGCGCGCTGTATTGCGGCTTCGACCCCACGGCCAAAAGCCTGCACATCGGCAACATGGTGCCGCTGCTGGCGCTGTTGCGCTTCAAGCGTGCGGGGCATGACCCCATCGTGCTCATGGGCGGCGCCACGGGACGCATCGGCGACCCTTCGGGCAAGGATCAGGAGCGCCAGCTGCTGGCCTATGAGACCATCGAGGCCAACATCGAGAACATCCGGGGCCAGGTCCACGCCCTGTTCGGCAGCGACACCCGCGTGGTCAACAACTACGACTGGACCAGCGGCATGACCATCGTCGAATTCCTGCGCGACGTGGGCAAGCATTTCACGGTCAACGCCATGATGGCCAAGGAGTCGGTGCGCCAGCGCATCGAGCGCGACGAGGTGGGCATCTCCTTCACGGAGTTCAGCTACCAGATTCTCCAGGCCATGGATTTCGAGTTCCTGTACCGCGCCCACGACTGCCGCTTGCAGATCGGCGGGTCGGACCAGTGGGGCAACATCACGGCGGGCACGGAACTGGTGCGCAAGAAGGCCGGGGGCCAGGCCTACGCCCTGACCTTCCCGCTGCTGACCACCGCCAGCGGCGCCAAGTTCGGCAAGTCCGAGAAGGGCGCCATCTACATGGACCCGAGCCTGACCTCGCCCTGGGATTTCTACCAGTACTGGGTCAACGTGGACGACCGCGACGTGGTCAAGCTGCTCAAGGTGTTCACGTTCAAGGGCCAGGAGGAGATCGCGGCCCTGGCCGCGCGGGTGGCCGAGGCCCCGCAGCTGCGCGAGGCCCAGCGGGCCCTGGCCGCCGAGATGACGGCCATGGTCCACGGCGCGGACGAGCTGGCCAAGATCGAGACCGCCGTGGAGGTGCTCTTCGGCGCGGGCGACCCCGCCGGGGCGGACGCCCCGACCCTGCGCGCGGCGCTGGGCTCGGCGCCGCAGGTGGCCTATGCGGCTGCGGAGCTGCCGCCCCTGGCGCAGATCCTGGTGGACCTGGGGCTGTGCAAGTCCAAGGGCGCGGCCCGCAAGGACATCGAGGCCGGGGCCGTGCGTGTGAACATGCAGCCCGTGGCCGACCAGCTGTTCACCCCCGGCGCGGGGGACTTCCTGCACGGCGAGGTGCTTCTGGTGCGCAAGGGCAAGAAGCACTGGGGCCTGGTGACGCTGCGCTAGCCTGCGGGGCCCGGGGCGGCGCCGTCCCGGGCCTTGATTTTTTTGAGATTTTTTCCAACGGAACTCTAATTCCCTTGTGCGGCGGGGAGTTTCGGCAAGAAGCCCCGCCCGCCCGCCACGGAGGCGCCATGCACGTCCCGGCCCTGCTGCGGATGATCAAGATCGAGCATTCGGTGTTCGCCCTGCCTTTCGCCTATTGCGGCATGGTCCTGGCGGCGGGCGGCTGGCCGGGCGTGGTGCCCTTCGTGCTCATCACCGTGGCCATGGTGGCCATGCGCTCCTTCGCCATGGCCGTGAACCGCTTGGCGGACCTGCCCTTCGACGCGCAGAACCCGCGCACCCAGGGCCGCGAGCTGGTCACCGGCGCGGTGTCCGTGCGCCAGGCCTGGGTGTTCACGGCGGGCGCGGCGCTGGTTTTCGTGCTGGCCTGCGCGGGGCTGAACCGGCTGTGCCTGCTGCTCTCGCCCGTTGCCCTGGGGCTGGGGGCGCTGTACAGCTACACCAAGCGCTTCACCCCGCTGTGCCATTTCGTGCTCGGGGCGACCCTGGGGCTGGCGCCGGTGGCGGCGTGGCTGGGCGTGACGGCACAGTTCACGGTGACGGCCTGGCTGCTGTTCTTCGCCGTGACCTTCTGGGTGGCGGGCTTCGACATCCTCTACGCCTGCCAGGACGTGGAGTTCGACCGCGCCCAGGGGCTGCACTCGCTGCCCGCCGACGCGGGGCTGCCCACGGCCCTGGCCGTGTCGTGGATGTGCCACGTCAACACGGCCATCCTGCTGGGCCTGGCCGGGGCCCTGGCCGGGCTGGGCTGGGGCTGGTGGATCGTGTGGGCGCTGGTGTCGGGCATCCTGGTCTTCGAGCACATGCTGTTTCGCCCCGACGACATGCGCCGGGTGAACCTGACGTTCTTCACGCTCAACGGCGTGGTGGGCGTGGCGGTGCTGGCCGGGGTGCTGCTGGGGATGTGGATCTAGAACCGTCCCGGCCTGCGGGCCGGGCGCAAGGCCGGGATGCCGGGAGCGCGGACATGGAAGAATTACCCAGACTGACGGACGCGGAGCTGGAGGCCATGCAGGCCGACGCCGAGACGCTGATGACCCTGCTCATCGACGAGGAGGCCGAGGGCGAGGTGGAGGCCGGGCGGCTGCTGCTGGAGTGGGTGCCCGGGGTCTGCCACGAGCTGGCCGGGGCCCGGGCGGAGATCGCGCGGCTGCGCGCGGTGCTGGAATACTATGCGGACCACGGGCTGTGGGCCCAGGCGCGCGCCGAGGCCGCCGACTCCGGCGACCTGGGCGCCCCGGCCCGCGAGGCCCTGCGCACGGGCGGCTCCGCAGCCTAGGGGCACGCCGGGCGCGCCCGGGGCGGGCCGGGGGTGTCGCCAGGCGCGCGGCGCGGCCCGCAGGGCTGGCGTGCGCCCTGACAGGCCGCCCCCACATGGCGGGCCGCTGTGGTGCTCGAAAAATCCAAACCCTCGCGTAGCAGGGCCTGCGCGAGGGTTTGGATTTTTTCACGCCTTGTGTCCCGCCGTTTTTGCACGGCCCGGGAAAAGGCATTTTGCAGCCGTCAGCCAGAGCCGCCCACTGCGGGCGGCACGGACCGCACGGACCGCGCGGGCCCCTGGTCCGGGCCGGGAGCAGGGCGGGGATGTTTGCCGGGCCCGCCGCGCCTCAGGCCGGCAGCACGGCGCCCTCGATCTCCAGCAGCAGGCGCTTCAGGTCCAGCCCACCCTCGGCAGAAAAGCCGGTCAGGGCGCCGTCCGCGCCCAGCACGCGGTGGCAGGGCACCAGCAGCGGCCAGGAGTTGCGGGCCATGATCTGGCCCACGGCCCGGGCCGCGCCGGGGCTGCCCGCCAGGGCGGCCAGTTCGCCGTAGGTCGTGGTGGCGCCGTGGGGCACCTGGTCGCGCAGGGTCAGCAGCACCCGGCGGGTGAATTCCGGCAGGCCGTGCAGCTCCATGGGCACCCGGGGCCAGACCGTGGGCTGCCCGCCCACGTAGCGCTCCAGGGCCGCCAGCAGGCTGCGCCCCGCCGCCGTGGTGCCCGTGGGCACCAGCCCTGCGGCGTGGCGCACCCGGCAGCCCAACAGCACGCCGTTGAGCCACGACAGTTCCAGGCCCAGGGGCCAGGCCACCAGCAGTTCGGTCTTGTCGGCAATGCGCATGGGCGGAACTCCTTGCCGTCACGCCCGGGGCGTGGCGTCCGGCGCTGCGGCCCGGGGGGCCAGGGAGGGGGGCGGGCTCGCGCCCGGGTCGAACCATAGCGGAACCGGGGCGCCGGGGTCCAGGGCTTTCCCCTGCCACAGGTCCGCCGCCTCCAGGGCGCTGGCCACGGCGGCCAGGGTTTCGGCCTTGCGCGCGGCCCAGGCCGGGGCCAGCAGTTCGCCGGGCGCCGGGTCCGCCGCCAGGCGGTGCACGACCACATCGGGGCGCAGCGCCGCCAGGGCGCGGGCCACGAGGTCCGCGTACTGCGCGCGCTCCAGGGGCCGCAGCTCGCCGCGCCGCCAAGCCGCCGCCAGGGGCGCCCCCCGGCAGACCAGCAGGTTGTGCAGCTTGACCCCGGCCACGGGCAGCCCGTTCAGCAGGGCCACGCCCCCCAGCAGGGCCGGGGGCTCCTCGCCGGGCAGCCCGGCCATGAGGTGCGCGCAGACCTTGAGGCCGTGGCGGTGGCACAGCTCCACGGCGCGGACGAAATCGGCCACGGTGTGGCCCCGGTTCACGCGCTCCAGGGTCGCGTCGCGCGCCGACTGCAACCCCAGGTCCAGCCACAGCTCGCCCACGGGCAGCCCGGCCAGGATGCGCGCCTTCTCGTCGTCCAGGCAGTCGGGCCGGGTGCCCACGCACAGGCCCGCCAGCCCGGGCAAGGCCGCGGCCTCCTCCAGCACGGCGCGTACGCGCGCGGCGGGGCCGTAGGTGTTGGTGAACGATTGCAGGTAGCCCAGGTGGCGCCGCGGCCCGCGCGCGCCGCCCGCCGCGCGCCAGGCGTCCCACTGCGCGCGCAGCCCGGCCCCGGCGCCGTGGCGCCCGGTGCCCGAGCCGCGCTCGTTGCAGAAGGCGCAGCCCCCGGTGGACAGGGTGCCGTCACGGTTGGGGCAGGTCGCTCCCGCGTCCAGCGGCACCTTGCCCACCCGGCAGCCGAAGCGCTGGCGAAAATAGGCGGAAAGGGCGTAATATCTGAGCACTTGGTTTCACTGGCGTTTTTTAATTTCTTGCGAAACCTTGCCTGATGGAAGGGGTTTGTATATCACCCCCATTGAACGGCGGCGCACCGCTTCCGGGTGTCAGGCCCGTTTTTTTCCCTCCGCGCCGCACCACCGGGTTGACCCAAGAGAGCGTCCATGTCCAGAATTATCGATACGGTTCTTGGATTCTTCTCCAACGACCTCGCCATAGACCTGGGGACGGCCAACACCTGCGTCTACGTCAAGGGCCAGGGCATCGTGCTGCGCGAGCCCAGCGTCGTGGCCGTGAAGCAGGACAACCGCGGCGGGCGCAAGGTGCTGGCCGTGGGCAACGAGGCCAAGCAGATGCTCGGGCGCACCCCCGCCAACATCATGGCCATCCGCCCCATGAAGGACGGCGTCATCGCCGACTTCGACGTGACCCAGGAGATGCTCAAGTATTTCATCATGAAGGTCCACAACTCGCGCCGCCTGGTGCGCCCGAGGATCATCATCTGCGTGCCCACGGGCATCACCCAGGTGGAAAAGCGCGCGGTGAAGGAAAGCGCCGAGAGCGCGGGCGCGCGCGAGGTCTACCTCATCGAGGAGCCCATGGCCGCGGCCATCGGCGCCAACCTGCCCATCACCGAACCCACCTCCAACATGGTGGTGGACATCGGCGGCGGCACCACCGAGGTGGCGGTCATCTCCCTGTCGGGCGTGGTGTACTCCAAGTCCGTGCGCGTCGGCGGCGACAAGATGGACGAAGCCATCATGCAGCACGTCAAGCGCAAGTACAACATGCTCATCGGTGAATCCACGGCGGAGTCCATCAAGATCCAGGCCGGCAGCGCCTACCCCTCGGACAACGAGACCGAGATGTCCGTCAAGGGCCGCGACCTGGTTTCGGGCATCCCGCAGAACATCACCATCACCTCCGAGGAGGTGCGCAAGGCCATTTCCGAGCAGGTGGACGCCATCGTCCAGGCCTGCCGCATCGCCCTGGAGCAGACCCCGCCCGAGCTGGCCGCCGACATCGTGGACCGCGGCATCGTGCTCACCGGCGGCGGCGCCCTGCTCAAGGGGCTGGACCAGCTGCTGCGCGAGGAAACCGGCCTGCCGATCACCGTCGTTGACGACCCCCTGTCCACGGTGGTCCTGGGGTCCGGCAAGGCCCTGGACAACCTGGATGTGCTCAAGGAGGTCACGATAGACTAGGATGCGCTCCAAGAAGGGCGTCGTCGCCATCCTCCTCCTCGCGCTGTTCCTCTATCTCAGCCTGTATGCGTGGAACGCCCGCACCGGCGTTCTGGACGACGTGGCCAGCCGTTCGGGCCTGGAATTCGTCGGGCTTGTCATCAAGCCGGGCCAGTGGGTGGCGGACCAGACCCAGGCGTTGTGGAAACGCTACCTCTACCTGCTGGACCTGCGCCAGGAGAACGACGCCCTGCGCACGCGCCTGGACAGCATGACCCTGGAGCTGGCCCAGGTCCACGAGCAGGCCGCCGAAGTCCACAGGCTGCGGCGGCTTTTGTCGTTCGCGCCCCCCGAGGAATGGGACGGGATCGGGGCGCGGGTCATGGCCCACCGCATGGGCCCCAACGCCGTGCTCGAAAGCATCATCATCGACAAGGGCACCCTGGGCGGCATCGACGTGAACACGCCCGTGGCCACGCCCGACGGGCTAGTCGGGCGCGTGCTGCGCGCCGGGCTCAGCGTCTCCACGGTGCTGCTCATCACCGACCACAACAGCAAGGTGCCCGTGCTGGGGCGCACCAACCGCACCGCGGGCATCCTCACCGGCCAGGGCCCGGGCAGACCCCTGGAGGTCCGCTACGTGCCGCTCAACGCCACCCTGGAGGTCGGCGAGATCCTCATCACCTCCGGCCTGGCGCAGATCCACCCCAAAGGCCTGCCTGCGGCCCGGGTGGTAGCCGTGGAGCGGTCGGACATCTCGCTCTTTCTCACCGTACTCGCCGAGCCGCTGGTGGATCTGCGCGACCTGGAGGAGGTGCTGCTGCTGCTGCCCGAGGCCCAGCCGGAGCAGCCCGGCGCGCAGCCCGCCCCGGCGGAGCAGCCGGCTCCGGCGCCTCTGCCCGCCCCGACGCCCCCCCCCGCCGCCGGGGCGCAGTAGGGGGCGGCCATGCACGTCTTCCTGTGGTGGCTGGCCTACACGGTGGCCGCAGTCTGGATCCAGCGGGCCCTGCCCGGGCTGGACGCCTTCGGCCCGGCGGTGGTGGTGCTGCTCCAGGAGCGCAGGCTGCGCCAGCTCACCTGGCTGCTGCCGTGCTGGATCCTGCTCCAGGAGGGCATGGGCAGCGCGAGCTTCGGCAATATGATCCTGTGGTATGCGGGGCTGGTGGTCTTCTTCGTCCTCGGGCGCTGGCTGTTCGAGTCGCGCAACGTGCTTTTCGTGTTCTTCATCGGCGTGTTCATGGGCGGCTGGCACTTCGCGCTGCAAAGCGGCATGGGCGTGCTCCAGGGCCTGGCCCTGGACCAGCAGACCCTGGCCTGGGACAGCGTGCAGCAGGCCGTGGCCTTCCCTGTGGGCTGGGCCGTCCTGTACACCTTCTACGTGCGGCAGGTGCGCAGTGTCGTCGCAGTTTGAGCCCGAGGGCCAGGCCCCCCCGGCCACGGGCCTGCTCCTGCTCCAGGTGTGCATCTGGGGGCTGTTCTGCGTCTTCGCCCTGCGCTTTTGGTACCTGCAGGTCTACAAGGGCGAGCACTTCGCGGCCAAGGCCCGCGACAACCAGCTGCGCCAGGAGGCCAGCTTCGCCCCGCGCGGCCTGGTACGCGACAGAACCGGCGAGCTGGTGGCCGTGAACGAGCCCGCCTACGCCCTGGGCCTGGTGCGCGAGGACGTGCGTGACCTGGACGCCACCCTGGCCAAGATCGCCGAGTGGACCGGCACCCCCCAGGCGGAACTGCGCGAGCGCTTCGAGAAGGGCCGCCGCCGCGTCAAGCCCTTCGAGCACCTGATCCTGGTGCCCGACCTGTCCTTCGACCTCCTGGCCCACATCGAGGCCAACACCCTGTTCTGGCCGGGCCTGGAGATCGTGGTCCGCCCCAAGCGGCGCTACCCGCAGGACGAGCTGCTCTCCCACGTGCTGGGCTACGTGGCCGAAGCCAACGAGGAGGAGCTGGAAAAGGACTCCGGGCTGGCCCTGGGCGACAACGTGGGCAAGGGCGGGCTGGAGCTGGTGCTGGAAGGCCGCCTGCGCGGGGCCAAGGGCCTGACCCAGGTCGAGGTGGACGCCACCGGGCGCAGGCTGAACCAGATGGTCCTGCGCGAACCCGGCGCGGGCGAGGACATCAGCTTGTCCATCGACCTGGGCCTGCAGCGCCGCTGCACCGAGCAGATGGGCGGCCACTCCGGGGCCGTGGTGGTCATGGACCCCGACACCGGACGCATCCTGGCCTTCGTCAGCATGCCCTCCTTCGACGCCAACCTGTTCGTGGCCGGGCTGTCCACCGAGCAGTGGGTGGCGCTGCGCGACCACCCTCGCCACCCCCTGCAGAACCGCGTCATCCAGAGCATGTTCCCGCCGGGTTCGGTGTTCAAGCTGGTGGTCGGCGCCGCAGGCCTGGAGGCGGGCATCAACCCCCGCGAGACCGTCTATTGCAGCGGCCAGGTGCAGTTGGGCAAGCGCGTGTTCCGCTGCTGGAAGAAGCACGGCCACGGCGCGGTGAACTACCAGCAGGCCCAGGTCCAGTCCTGCGACGTGTATTTCTACAGCATGGGCGAGCGCCTGCGGGTGGACAAGATGGCGCCCTTCGCCATGGCCTGCGGCTTCGGCCAGCGCACGGGCATCGAGCTGCCCCACGAGAAAGGCGGGCTGGTGCCCACGCCGGACTGGAAGCGGCGGCGCTTCGGCGAGCCCTGGGTGGGCGGCGACAACCTCAACATGTCCATCGGCCAGGGCTTCAACCTGGTGACTCCGCTCCAGGTGGCGCGCTTCGTGTCCGCGCTGGTCAACGGCGGCACACTGTACAAGCCCCTGCTGCTGGCCGACCAGGCCCCCGAGGCCCAGAGCCGCCTGCCCATGAGCGAAGGCACGCGCAAGCTCATCGTGGACGCCATGGTCGAGACCGTGAAATCGGGCACGGCCCGGCGCCTGCAGCGGCGCGACGCCGTCATGGGCGGCAAGACCGGCACGGCCCAGGTGGTCAAGCTCAAGCTCAAGGAAGGCGAT
Source organism: Desulfocurvus vexinensis DSM 17965 (assembly GCF_000519125.1). Taxonomy (NCBI): domain Bacteria; kingdom Pseudomonadati; phylum Thermodesulfobacteriota; class Desulfovibrionia; order Desulfovibrionales; family Desulfovibrionaceae; genus Desulfocurvus; species Desulfocurvus vexinensis. The sequence goes on along the minus strand of NZ_JAEX01000012.1, from coordinate 73,475 downwards.
GTGCGCGAAACCACCGAGGAGATGGCCTACGAGGAGCGCGACCACGCCTGGCTGGCCTCCTTCGGCGAGAAGGACGGCCAGCGCTATGTGGCGGTATGCATGGTCGAGCACGGCGGGCACGGCGGGTCCGTGGCCGGGCCCATGCTGGCCTCGGTGTACGACTACCTCTTCGGGGAGGCCACGCGGTGAGCCCCATCGACCGGCGCATGCTCTACCACATCAACTGGCCGCTTCTGGGGCTGGCGGCGCTGCTGTTCGCCGTGGGCGTGGTCAACCTCTACTCGGCCAGCGGATTTCGCGTCGAAACCGGGCAGACCATGAGCAGCTTCTACCAGAAGCAGCTCATCTGGGGGGCCATGGGTCTGGTGGGCATGGTGGCCTTCCTGTTCCTGGACTACCGGCACCTGAAGACCCTGGCCTGGCCGCTGTTCGTGCTGGCCGTGCTGCTGCTGCTCTGCGTGCCGCTGTTCGGCAAGACCATCTACGGCGCCAAGCGCTGGCTGGACCTGGGGTTCTTCAACCTCCAGCCCAGCGAGATCGCCAAGATCAGCATCCTGCTCATCGGGGCCAAGCTGCTCGCGCGCGGGTCGCGGCCCATGGGCTGGGGCGAGCTGATCCTGGTGCTGCTGGTGGGCCTTGTGCCCGCCGGGCTGATCATCATCCAGCCCGACCTGGGGTCAGGCCTGTCGGTGCTGCTGCTGCTTGGCGGCATGATCCTCTACCGCGGGCTGCGCAAGGGCGTGCTGCGGGTGCTGCTGGTGGTCGGGCCGCTGCTGCTGCCCCTGTCGTGGTTCTTCCTGCACGACTACCAGAAACGGCGCATCATGACCTTCCTGGACCCCTCCACCGACCCCCTGGGCTCGGGCTACCATATCAACCAGTCGCAGATCGCCATCGGCTCGGGCCAGATCTGGGGCAAGGGCTACCTGGCGGGCACCCAGAGCCAGCTGCGCTTTCTGCCCGAGAAGCACACCGACTTCGCCATCGCCGTGTTCGGCGAGGAGTGGGGATTCATCGGCGCCATAATTTTACTTTCACTTTTCAGCATGTTTCTGTATCAAATCTTCGTCACGGCCAGCGTGGCCAAGGACCGTTTCGGCAGCTACCTCGCCGCCGGAGTGTTTTTTTATTTCTTCTGGCAGATTCTCATCAACATGGGCATGGTCCTCGGGCTGATGCCCGTGGTCGGCATCCCGCTGCCGTTCATCAGCTACGGCGGCAGCGCTATGGTCGTGAACCTGTGCCTCATCGGCGTGGTCATCAACGTGTCCATGCGCCGCTTCGTGTTCAAGCGGTCGTAGGGGCCCGCCGCGGCCAGCCACAGGACAGCAGCGCGCCGGTCCGGCGGGCCCGCCCCCCGGCGCGAAAGGAGCAACTCATGGGACGCGACGAGATCAACGCCTTCCTGGGCACCGGCACGACCTACCAGGGTCGGCTCGACTTCCAGGGCTCGGTGCGCATCGACGGCACCTTCAAGGGCGAGGTGGCCTCCCAGGGCACCCTGGTCATCGGCAAGGACGCCAACGTGGAAGGGACGGTCAACGTCGGCCAGCTGATCATCAGCGGCAGGCTCCAGGGCGAGATCAACGCCAAGGACAAGATCATCCTGCACAAGACCGCCAACGTCGTGGGCAGCCTGAGCTCCCCGGTGCTGGTCATCGAGGAGGGCGCCGTGCTGGAGGGCCAGATCACCATGGGCGGCAAGGGCATCAAGAAGGGCGCCGCCCCCGCGCCGGGCAGCGCCGCGGCGCCGGGCCAGGGAGATAGTGCCACAAGTAACAAGCCCGAGCCTCCGGCGCAGAAAACCGGCCTTTTCCGCTAGTTTTTTCGTTCTTTTCCGGGCTGTTGGCAGCCCGCTCCACCCGCCCCCGCCAGGGGAAAAAAACTTTGACAGGGGGGTGGAAATCAGCTAAAGCCCGTTTGACTTTGCTCAATAATTCACAACCTCCGCGAGGGCGAGCATGATTGATCTTGACTACACCTTTTTCGTGCAGTTCGTGAACTTCATCATCACGCTCATTGTGCTGAACTACCTGCTGGTCGCCCCCATCCGCGAGATCATCAGGCAGCGCAAGGGCGTGATGGGCGGTCTGCTCAGCGACACCGAGAAGTTCGTCGCCGACGCCGAAACGAAGCTCGCCAACTACCGCAAGTCCCTGGACGAGGCCCGCATGGCCGGTGCCGACAAGCGCTCCTCCCTCAAGGCCCAGGGGGCCGAGAAGGAGAAGGAGATCCTGTCCGCCGCCGGCCAGGAGGCCGCCGAGACCCTCAAGGCCGAGCGCGCGGCCGTGGCGTCCGAGATGCAGGCCGCCAAGTCCGGCCTGGCGGGCCGCATCGGCACCCTCGCGGACAAGGTCATCGCGAAGGTACTCGGGTAGAACGTCGCAAGGCGGGGCCGGCTTCCTGGCTCCGCTCCGCTTTTTCTGGTCACCATCTGGTTGGATAAGGAGGGTTTCGCGTTGACAGTCCTGAAACGTCTCTTCCCCGCAGCGCTTCTGGTGCTGGCCATGGCTTCGGTCGCCTGCGCGGCCGAAGGCGCGGCCCACGAGAGCGCCTTCACGACCATCATGCGCGTCGTGAACTTCATCATCTTCGTCGGCATCATCTACAAGTTTGCCGGCAAGAAGATTGCCGAGGCTTTCGGCGGCCGGCGCAAGCAGATCGAGACCCAGCTCTCCGATCTGGAGGCCCGCAAGAAGGACGCCGAAAAGAAGCTGGCCGACGTCGAGCGCAGCATCGCGGGCATCAACGCCGAGCGCGAGAAGATCCTCGCCGACTGCGTTGCCCAGGGCGAGGCCCTCAAGGCCAGCATCATCGAAGGCGCCAACAAGGCCGCCGAGCGCATCAAGGAGCAGGCCCGCCTGACGGCTGCCAACGAGCGCAAGGCCGCCATGAAGACCGTGCGCGCCGAGATCGCCGACATGGTGGCCGAGGCCGCGAAGCAGGCCCTCGCCGGCAAGCTCTCCGCCGAGGACCACGACAAGCTCATCAACGACTCCTTAACAAAGGTGGTGCTCAATTGACGGCTGACCTCGTTGCGCGCAGATACGCCCGGGCGCTGTTCGCCATCGGCCAAGGCCGTGGCGATGCCGAGCTTGAGGCGTACGGCAAGGATCTGGCCGCTTTCACCCAGGTGCTGGAGGGCAACACGGAGCTGCTCAAGCTGTTCCGCAACCCCATCTTCAGCATCGAGGAGAAGAAAGCCATCACAGGCAGGATTCTGGAGGCCCTGAACCCCTGCCCCACCATCAAGAACTTCTGCTTCCTGCTGGCCGACAAGAAGCGGCTGGCCTGGCTGCCGGAGATCGAAGCCTACTACGCCGTGCTGCTCGACCAGGCCAAGGGCGTGGTGCGCGGCGAGCTGGTCACGGCGGTGGAGCTGCCGGACGCCAGGCAGGAAGCCGTGAAGAAACAGCTCGCGGCCCAGCTGGGCAAGGAGTTGGTTCTCAATTTCTCCGCCGACGCGGGCATCCTGGGCGGAGTCGTGCTCAAGGTAGGGGACAAAATTCTGGACGCGAGCTTGCGTGCTCAGCTGAACGCAATGAAAGAACAGATCAAAAGGGGTGAGTAGGCGATGCAGATCAAAGCTGAAGAAATTAGCAAAATCATTGAGGATTCGATCCAAAATTACGAATCCAAGGTGGAGATGTCCGAGACCGGCACGGTGCTCTATGTCGGTGACGGCATCGCCCGCGTCCACGGCGTCGAGAACGTCATGGCCATGGAGCTCCTGGAGTTCCCCGGCGGCCTGATGGGCATGGCCCTCAACCTCGAAGAGGACAACGTCGGCGTGGCCCTGCTGGGCGACGACACCGGCATCAAGGAAGGCGACCCGGTCAAGCGTACCGGCAAGATCTTCTCCGTGCCCGTGGGCGACGCGGTCATGGGCCGCGTCATCAACCCCCTGGGCCAGCCCATCGACGGCCTGGGGCCCATCGACTCCAAGGATCTGCGCCCCGTGGAGCTCAAGGCTCCCGGCATCATCGCGCGCAAGTCGGTGCACCAGCCCATGTACACGGGCCTGAAGGCCATCGACGCCATGACGCCCATCGGCCGCGGCCAGCGCGAGCTGATCATCGGCGACCGCCAGACCGGCAAGACCGCCGTGTGCATCGACGCCATCCTGGCCCAGAAGGATTCGGACGTCCACTGCATCTACGTCGCCATCGGCCAGAAGAAGGCCTCCGTCGCCCTGGTGGCCGACGTGCTCAAGAAGCACGGCGCCATGGAGTACACCACCATCATCTCCGCCACGGCCTCCGAGCCCGCGCCGCTGCAGTTCATCGCGGCGTACACCGGCGCGACCATCGGCGAGTTCTACCGCGACAACGGCAAGCACGCGCTGATCATCTACGACGACCTGTCCAAGCAGGCCACCGCGTACCGCCAGATGTCGCTGCTGCTTCGCCGCCCCCCGGGACGCGAAGCCTTCCCCGGCGACGTGTTCTACCTGCACTCCCGCCTGCTGGAGCGCGCGGCCAAGGTCAACGACTCCCTGGGCGCCGGTTCCCTGACCGCCCTGCCCATCATCGAGACCCAGGCCGGTGACGTGTCGGCGTACATCCCGACCAACGTTATCTCCATCACCGACGGCCAGGTCTACCTGGAGCCCAACCTGTTCAACGCCGGCGTGCGCCCCGCCATCAACGTGGGCCTGTCGGTGTCCCGAGTCGGCGGCGCGGCCCAGATCAAGGCCATGAAGCAGGTCGCGGGCACCATGCGTCTGGACATGGCCCAGTACCGCGAGCTGGCAGCCTTCGCCCAGTTCGGCTCCGACCTGGACAAGGCCACCAAGGCCAAGCTGGACCGCGGCGCGCGCCTGGTGGAGCTGCTCAAGCAGCCCCAGTACAAGCCCCAGCCCGTGCAGGAGCAGGTTGCCTCCATGTTCGCCGCCACCCGCGGCTACATGGACGACGTGGCCGTGGAGAACATCCGCCGCTTCGAGGCCGAGTTCTTCGAGTTCATGCGCAACGCCAAGGCCGACGTGCTCAAGGACATCAAGGAAAAGGCCGTCATCGACGCGGACGTCGAGGCGCGCCTGCGGGCGGCCATCGAAGAGTTCAAGAAGACCTTCCAGGCCTAACCCCCGCGAAGGAGGATGAACCATGCCTTCGCTGAAGGATGTTCAAATAAAGATCGTCGGCGTCAAGAAGACCAAGCAGATCACCAAGGCCATGAACATGGTGGCCTCGGCGAAGCTGCGCAGCGCCCAGAGCCGCATCGAGCGGTTCCGGCCCTACGCGGACAAGTTCTACGAGATGCTTGGCGACCTGGCCGGACGTGCCGACGGGGATGCCCATCCCCTGCTGGCCGTGCGCGAGGAAATCAAAACCTCGGCCATTGTCCTGGTCACTTCCGACCGCGGCCTGTGCGGCAGCTTCAACGGCAACCTGATCAAGGACGCCACGAAGCTCGCTGCCGCCAAGAAGGCCGAGGGCAAGGAAGTCAAGTTCTACTGCGTCGGCAAGAAGGGCCGCGACGCCATCCGCAAGATGGACTCCTACGAGATCGCCATGCAGAAGGTGGGCGAGCTGAACAGCTTCGACTTCACCCTGGCCAACGAGGTGGGCATGGAGATCATCCGCGCCTACCTGGCGGGCGACCTCGACGAAGTGACCCTGGTGTACGGCGAGTTCGTGAGCGTGGCCAAGCAGGTGGCGACCACGTTGCCCATCCTGCCCATCGCCAAGGAGGCCGCCGAGGGCGCCGAGCCCGCCGCCGCCGCCAGCAGCGAATACATATACGAACCCGGCGTGGAAGGCCTGCTCGCGGAACTGCTCCCGCGCTTCATCAAGGTCCAGCTCTACCGCGGCATGCTCGACACGTCCGCCTCGGAGCATGCGGCCCGCATGAGCGCCATGGACAACGCGACCCGGGCCTGTGACGACATGGTCGGCGCCCTGACGCTGGTCTTCAACAAGACCCGCCAGGCGGCCATCACCACGGAACTCATGGACATAGTCGGCGGCGCCGAGGCGCTGAAAGGCTAATAAGGGGTAGAAAGCAATGAGTGCTCAAAATGGCAAATTGGTCCAGGTCATCGGCGCCGTCGTGGACGTCGAGTTCCCGGCCGGTCAGCTGCCCAACATCCTGACCGCCCTCGAGATCTCCAACCCGAACAACACCGACGCCCCCGATCTGGTGGTCGAGGTGGCGCAGCACCTGGGCAACAACCTGTGCCGCTGCATCGCCATGGACGCCACCGAGGGTCTGGTGCGCGGCATGGAAGTGCGCAACACCGGCAAGCCCATCCTGGTGCCCGCCGGCAAGGCCTCCCTGGGCCGCATCATGAACGTCGTGGGCCGCCCCGTGGACGAACTGGGCCCCATCGACTCCGCCAAGATGCTGCCCATCCACCGCCCGGCCCCCGAGTTCACCGAACTGTCCACCAAGATCGAGGTGCTGGAGACCGGCATCAAGGTCGTGGACCTGCTCATCCCCTTCCCCAAGGGCGGCAAGATGGGCCTGTTCGGCGGCGCCGGCGTGGGCAAGACCGTTATCCTCATGGAGATGATCAACAACATCGCCAAGCAGCACGGCGGCATCTCCGTGTTCGCCGGTGTGGGTGAGCGCACCCGCGAGGGCAACGACCTCTACCACGAGATGAAGGACGCTGGCGTTCTGGAGAAGGCCGCGCTCATCTACGGGCAGATGAACGAGCCTCCGGGAGCCCGCGCCCGCGTGGCCCTGACCGCCCTGACCTGCGCGGAATACTTCCGCGACGAGGAAGGCCAGGACGTGCTGCTGTTCGTTGACAACATCTTCCGCTTCACCCAGGCGGGCTCCGAAGTGTCGGCGCTGCTCGGCCGCATGCCTTCGGCGGTGGGTTACCAGCCCACCCTGGGCACCGACCTCGGCGGCCTGCAGGAGCGCATCACCTCCACCACCAAGGGCTCCATCACGTCCGTGCAGGCCGTGTACGTGCCCGCGGACGACCTGACCGACCCCGCGCCGGCCACGACCTTCTCGCACCTGGACGGCACCCTGGTGCTCTCGCGCCAGATCGCCGAGCTGGGCATCTACCCCGCGGTGGACCCGCTGGACTCCACCTCGCGCATCCTGGACCCCAACGTCCTGGGCGCGGACCACTACAACACCGCGCGCGAAGTGCAGCAGGTGCTCCAGAAGTACAAGGACCTGCAGGACATCATCGCCATTCTGGGCATGGACGAGCTCTCCGACGAGGACAAGCTCATCGTGCACCGCGCGCGGCGCATCCAGCGGTTCCTGTCCCAGCCCTTCCACGTTGCGGAAGTGTTCACCGGCCACCCCGGCCAGTACGTCACCCTTGAGGACACCATCCGCGGCTTCCGCGAAATCCTCGAAGGCAAGCACGACGACCTCGCTGAGAACGACTTCTACATGGTCGGCAACATCGACATGGCCATCGAGAAGGCCAAGAAGTCCGCAGCTTAATCGTCCGGGAGGCTCACAATGGCCCAACTGCAACTTGAGATAGTGACCCCCGACAGGCTCGTGCTGAGCGAGCCTGTGGAGTACGTCGGCGCGCCGGGGTACGAGGGTGAGTTCGGCATCCTGCCGGGCCACATCCCCTTCCTGTCGGCCCTCCAGGTGGGCAACCTCTACTACAAGTCTGGCGGCAAGACGTTCTTCGTCTTCGTCGCTGGCGGCTTCGCCGAGGTTTCCGACAACAAGGTGACCATCCTGGCCGAAGTCGCCGAAAAGGCCACCGAGATCGACGTGGAGCGCGCCCGCAAGGCCCGCGAACGCGCCGAGCAGCGGCTGGCCAAGCAGCAGGAAAACATCGACAACGCCCGCGTCCAGGCGGCCCTGGCCCGCGCCATGGCCCGCGTGAGCTGCCGCTCCCGCGCCAAAGACGCCGGGACCTGCGAGATGTAGTCCCGCACCGCATCGACATCGCCTCTACCCCCTGGCAGGCTGCCCCCGGGCAGCCTGCCTTTTTTCGCGCCCCGGCCCGGGCCCGCCCCGGCCCGGACCAACGCCGCCCCAGGCGCGGGCGCACGGCCCGGGCAGCCTGCCTTTCCCGCCCCCCGGACCGTGCCCCGCCTCGACTGCCGGGGCACGGCCTGCGGGCGGCCCGCTTTTTCGGGCCCCGCCCGGGCGCCCGGCCCGGCTTTGCCGCCGCTGCGGGCGGCGCCTGCCCGCCGCCCCGGCCCGCCCCCGGTCTGGACAAAGGCCCCGGCCCACGGTAGACGCCCTTGTACCGTTTGCACCACGGGCACGACGCCCAAGGACCGGAGGGACGAGGCGGGCATGGAACACACCGGCGCATTGATTCTGGCCGCAGGCAAGGGCACCCGGATGCGCTCCGAGCGCCCCAAGGTGCTGCACACCCTGCTGGGGGAACCCATGGTCTGGTACGTCTACCAGGCCCTGGACGGGCTGGTGCCCGAAGCCGCCGTGTGGACCGTGGTCGGCCACGGCGCGCAGCAGATGCGCGCGGCCTTCCCCGGGCGCACTCCGGGCTTCGTGGTCCAGGAGCGCCAGCTCGGCACGGGCCACGCCCTGCAGACGGCCTGGCCCGCCCTGGGCGAGGCGGGGGTGGGCACGCTGCTGGTGGTCAACGGCGACACGCCCCTGGTGCCGCGCGCGGCCCTGGCCGCGCTGCTCGAGGCCTTCCAGGCCCGGCGCCCGGCCCTGGCCTTCCTGACCGTGGACCTGCCCGACCCCGGGGCCTTCGGGCGCGTGGTGCGCGGCCCGGGCGGCGACGTGGCGGCCATCGTCGAGGCCAAGGACTACGACCCCACGACCCACGGCCCCGAGAGCGGGGAGATCAACTCCGGCATCTACGTGCTCGACATGGCCGCCGTGGGCCCGCTGCTGTCGCGCCTGGACAACAGCAACGCCAGCGGCGAGTTCTACATCACCGACCTGGTGGACCTGGCCGCCCGGGCCGGGCTGCCCGTGCTCGGGGTCCGCGCCGGGGCCGACCCGCAGCTGCTGGGGGTCAACAGCCCCGTCGAGCTGGCCCGGGCCGAGGAGCTTTTGCGCGCGCGCATCGTGGACGGCCTGCTGGAGGCCGGGGTCATGATCCACCAGCCCGGGACCACCGTGGTCGGCCCGCGCGCCGTACTGGAGCCGGGCTGCGAGATCAGCGGCCCTTGCGAGATCCTCGGCGCGACCCGCGTGGCCGCCGGGGCCAGCGTGGGCGCCCAGACCTGGATCAGGGACTCCGACATCGGCCCCGGGGCCCTGGTGCGGCCCTTCTGCCACATCGAGGGCGCCCAGGTCGGCCCGGATTGCCAGATCGGGCCCTTCGCCCGGCTGCGGCCCCTGGCCGTGACCGAACAGGGCGCGCGCGTGGGCAATTTTGTGGAGATGAAGAAGGCCCGCCTGGGCCCGGGGGCCAAGGCCGGGCACCTGAGCTACCTGGGCGATGCCCAGGTGGGCGCCGGGGCCAACATCGGCGCGGGCACCATCACCTGCAACTACGACGGCAAGAACAAGCACCAGACCGTCATCGGCCAGGACGCCTTCATCGGCAGCAACACGGCCCTGGTGGCCCCGGTGCGCATCGGCGACCGGGCCCTGGTGGGCGCCGGGTCGGTGATCACCAAGGACGTGGGCGACGACATGCTGGCCCTGGAGCGCTCCCGCCAGCGCGAACTGCCGCGCAGGAAATGAGATTGATTTCGAAAGGCGAACAGGATAATTCCGGGGTATGGAAATGCTGAGTCGTTTGGAAAGCAAGATCGAGTCGCTTTTGACGCGAGTGGCAGCCCTCAAGGAGGACAACGCCCGTTTGCGGGAGGAAGCGCAGCGCGGCCAGGAAGACCTGATGGCCGAGAACCGGCGCCTGCGCGAAGACCTGGAACGTGAACGTGCCTCCAAGGAGGAAGTGCTCGCGCGCATCGACGGGCTCTTGCAGAAGCTGCAGGACGAGACCGCCTGAGTTGCGGGAGCTTGTCATGCCGAGCTACACCCTCTCCGTCCTGGAACTTGAGGTTTCCTTCAAGGCCCAGGCGGACCATGAGCGTGTCCAGGCGGCCAAGGAGCTGCTTGAAGAACGATATAGGGAGCTGACGCAACACGGCAGGCGGTTGAGCAAGGAGAAGTTGCTCACGTTCCTGGCCCTCGGGCTGGCGGACGATCTGTTGCAGAACTCCAAGAGGCTCGCGGAGCTCGAAAAGCGCCTCGGAGGCCTTGCGGAGCGGATAGAGAAGGCGGAAGACACACAGGCAGGCGTTTGACATCTTTCCCTGGGGCGTGCGTGATCGTTTGGCCCGTCTCTGAGCCGATACGACACAAACGGGAGCCACTCGACGGTCCACCCGTGCGCAGACCCGCATCGCGGGGAGCCTGACGGCGGACACAGCGGCGCCCACCTTGCGCAAGCAAGGTTCAAGACGGCCAGCGACACGGCCTCCCGGGGACACACATATAGCAGCCCGACAACCTCAACCCGTATTGGCCCCGAACACCAACCTCTCGCCACGCCCGGCCTCGCCCTCGCCTTCTGGCCGCCCCCCGGCGGCGCAACAGACCCCTCGGCGCCCCCTCTTCCGGCGCCGGGCCACTTCTTCGCAACAACGCCTCCCGTTTTATACAGACCGCCGCAGGCGGGCCCCGTTTGCGTCGGGGCCAGGCCGGATCATCAACGGGCAGGCGGCAGCCCGTCGTCTATAAGGGAGGGCGCCATGAGCGTCGAAATCATTCTCATTGCCCTGTCCGGAGTGGTCGCGGGCGCGGGCGGCGGCTATCTGCTGCACCAGTACATCGCCTCCAAACGGCTCGAAGGGGCCAAGGATCTCGCCGACCGCATTCTCGACGAAGCCCGCAAGGACGCCCAGGCCGAGCGCAAGGAATACATGCTCCAGGCCCAGGACGAAATCCTGGAGCTCAAGCGCGAGATGCAGGCCGAGTTCAAGGACCGCGAACGCGAAATGGGCCGCCGCGAGGCCAAGGCCCAGGAGCGCGAGGAGCGCCTGGAGAACAAGGTCGAGAAGCTGAACCAGAAGGACTCGGAGCTGGTGGCCCTGGAAAAGCGCCTGTCGCGCCAGGAGCGTCAGCTCGCGGAGCAGGAGGCCCTGCTCGAAGGCCAGGCCGAGGAGCAGCGCCGCAAGCTCGAGGAAATTTCCGGCCTGACCGCCGAGGAGGCCAGACGCCGCCTGCTCGACGAGATCGAGTCCCAGACGCGCCACGACGCGGCGCGGATGATCCGCCAGATCGAGGTCGAGGCCTCGGAGACCGCCGACCGCAAGGCCAAGGACATCCTGGCCTCGGCGGTGCAGCGCTACGCGGGCGACTTCGTGGGCGAGAACACCGTGGCCACCGTGACCCTGCCCAGCGAGGACATGAAGGGCCGCATCATCGGCCGCGAGGGCCGCAACATCCGCGCCCTGGAGGCCGCCACCGGCGTGGACCTGATCATCGACGACACCCCCGAGACGGTGGTGCTCTCGGCCTTCTCGCCCCTGCGCCGCCAGATCGCCAAGCTCTCCCTGGAGCGGCTCATCTCCGACGGGCGCATCCACCCCGCGCGCATCGAGGACGTGGTCAAGAAGGTCGAGCAGGAGATGGACGTCAAGCTGCGCGAGATCGGCGAGCAGGCGACCTTCGACGTGGGCGTGCACGGCATCCACCCCGATATCATCCGCCTGCTGGGCCAGCTCCAGTACCGCACGAGCTTCTCCCAGAACGTGCTCCAGCACTCCCTGGAGGTCGCCTCGCTGTGCGGCATCATGGCCGCCGAGCTGAACCTGGACGTGAAGAAGGCCAAGCGCGCCGGGCTGCTGCACGACATCGGCAAGGCCGTGGACCACGAGGTCGAAGGCCCCCACGCCCTCATCGGCGCGGACCTGGCCAAGAAGTACGGCGAGAGCAAGGACATCATCCACGCCATCGCCGCCCACCACGAGGACACCGCGCCCACCACGCCCCTGGCCGTGCTGGTGCAGGCGGCGGACAGCCTGTCCGGCGCCCGCCCCGGCGCCCGCAAGGAGCTGCTGGAGAACTACGTCAAGCGCCTGGAGGAGCTCGAGGGCATCGCCACCGGCTTCGAGGGCGTGTCCAAGGCCTACGCCATCCAGGCCGGGCGCGAAATCCGCGTCATGGTCGATTCCGACAAGGTGGACGACGACCAGACGCACATCCTGTGCAAGGACATCGCCAAGCGCATCGAGGAAAACCTGACCTACCCGGGTCAGATCCGCGTGACGCTGATCCGCGAGCGCCGCGCCGTGGGCTACGCCAAGTAGCCGCCCCTCCCTTCGCCGCTTCCCGGGGCCGGGCAGGAGCTTCCTGCCCGGCCTTTTTCATGCCGGGCTCCGGGCGGCGGCGGTGCCCCGGGCGACCGTTGCCGCGGGCCCGGCCAGCCTTGCCTCTGCTCCGGGCGGCCAGCCCGCCCCGCCCCTGCCGCCCCCGCGCCGCCCTTGCTGCCCGCGCCAGCCCACGCTCTGCCCCGGCCCCGGGCGACGCCCCGCCGCCCCAGCCGGTTTCCCCTTGCCCCGCGCGGCGCCGCGCAGGCGCCAGCACAAAAAAGTCCGCCACGCCCCCCAAAGAAATGCCCAGATTTTGCCGATTGAATACACACCGTTAACAATACTGTCAGCGCGAGGCCTCGCCGTGCCGGGGGTTTTGAGGGTTTGACAAAAAGGACGGATGAGGCAATAGGGTTGTAGGCCTAACAAAGCGGGAGGAAACCATGAAAAATCGGTTTCTTGTGTCTGCCGGGTGTGCGGTGCTGGCCGTGTTGTGGCTTGCGCTGGGCGTGGGGGCCCAGCAGGAGCAGTCTACCTACGTGGGCTCCGCCGTGTGCGGGGAATGCCACGAGGAGCAATACGAGAACTTCACCAAATACGCCAAGAAATCCCACTCCGACCATAGCATCAAGATCATGGCCTCGGACCTGACCCCGCAAGAGGTGCAGGAGTGCTACAGCTGCCACACCACCGGCTATGGCCGCCCCGGGGGCTTCGTCAGCTTCGAGCAGACCCCCGAGATGGGCCACGCCGGGTGCGAGGTCTGCCACGGCCCCGGATCGGAGCATGCCGAGCAGGGCGACCCTGAGCTCATCAAGCGCAAGCTGACCATGGACGACTGCACCTCCTGCCACAACGAGGAGCGTGTCGGCGCGTTCAACTTCAAGCCGCTCATCTACGGCGGCGCCCACTAGCAAGCCACGGGGGTACGCGTCATGAACCTGCTTCGAGCCTCCCTCGGCGCGAAGATCATCATACCGGTCTCGCTGGTCACCGTGCTGACCTTCGTGATCCTGAACATCACGGTCTCCTCGCTGCACCGCGACTCCACCAACGAGCTCATCGACGTCTCCGCCGTCAAGACCTCGTCCATCCTGCTCAGCGCCATCGCCGAGCCCATGCGCATCGGCGACAACAAGGGCACGGCGGCGCAGCTCGACAAGGTCGCGGCCAACTACCCGGACGTGACCGTGTACCTGACCAACTTCCGGGGCAACGTCACCTATTCCACGCGTCCGGACGACCTGCGCAAGGACCTCGTGGCCCTGTACGACGACCCCGGCTTCGCCACCATGCTCCAGGGCAGCCTGCGCACGCCCACCCACACGGGCAGGACCCTGAAGATCGACGGCACGCCGTATTTCGTGGCCGTGGACACCATTCCCAACGAAAAGACCTGCCACCACTGCCACGGCGCGTCCCAGCCCATCCTGGGCTCCATGATCCTGTTCCAGGACGTGTCGCACCAGATGGAGCAGGTCACCTCCTCCGAGCGCATCTCCGCGCTCATCTCGGCGGGCGGGGCGCTGTTCCTGCTGGCCATGCTCGGCCTGTTCATCCGGCGCATCGTCATCAGCAAGATCGTGACCATCGCCCAGGTCAGCGACCGCATCCGCGGCGGCGACTACTCCGCCGAATTCGAGGTCCGCGGGCGCGACGAGCTGGCCAGCCTGGCCGGCAACCTCAAGGCCATGGTCAAGACCGTGCAGGACCAGCTCGAATACAACCGCGGCGTGCTCCAAGGCATCATCATCCCGCTGTTCGTCACCGACAACGACGAGCGCATCACCTACGTCAACGCGCCCATGCGCAACATCCTGGGCAAGGCCAAGGAAGAGCTCGAGGGCCGCACCGTGTCCCAGGTGCTGCCTGCCGACGGCGGCGAGGCCATCGCCGCCGGGGTCATCGCCTCGGGGCGCAGCCGCAGCGGCCAGATGCAATACGTGCGCGCCGACGGCGTGACGTTCCCGCTGCACTACGAGATCTCGGCCCTGCGCGACGCCCACGGCGCCATCGTCGGGGCCATCGGCATGATGATCGACCTGACCCAGGAGGAGCGTGACAAGGCGCGCATCCGCGCCCAGCGCGAGAACCTGCTCCTGGTGGCCAACGAGGTGACCCAGGTGGCCACCCAGCTCTCCCAGGCCGCAGGCGAGCTCACCGGGCAGATGCGCGAGGTCACGGCGGGCATGGAACGCACCGCCGGGCAGACGGCCCAGGTGGCCACGGCCATGGAGGAGATGAACGCCACGGTGCTCGAAGTGGCCCAGAACGCGGGCAAGGCCTCCGACGCCTCGGACAACGCCAGCTCCGTGGCCAAGGAAGGCGGCGCCGAGGTCGGGCGCACGGTGGAGGAAACCCGGGCCATGGCCCAGACCATCGAGGCCCTGGCCCAGAGCTTGGCCGACCTGTCCACCAAGGCCGAGAACATCGGCCAGGTGATGAGCGTCATCAACGACATCGCCGACCAGACCAACCTCTTGGCCCTCAACGCGGCCATCGAAGCCGCGCGGGCGGGCGATGCGGGCCGGGGCTTCGCCGTGGTGGCCGACGAGGTGCGCAAGCTGGCCGAGAAGACCATGACCGCCACCCGCGAGGTGGACGCGGCCATCACCGCCATCCAGCAGAGCGCCCGCGAGGCCGTGACCGAAATGGGCAACACCCGCGAGCGCGCCGGGCACACCGGCACCATGGCCGAGAACGCGGGCCGCGTGCTGGGGCAGATCGTCAGCGAATCCGACGCCATCGCCGACATGGTGCGCTCCATCGCCACCGCCGCCGAGCAGCAGTCGTCCACCAGCGAGGAGATCAACCTGAACGTCAACGGCATCAACGAGCTGTCCCAGGGCATCAGCCAGCGCATCGCCCAGGCCAACGACGCCATCCAGGAGGTGGCCGACATGGCCGGCAAGCTCTCGGGACTGGTGGAGAAGTTCAAGGAATAGCCAAACCCCTTGCCGCAGGACGCCCCCAGGGGCTATGGTGGGGACACTGGAAAGTGTCCCCACCCGTTTTCTGGAGGCCCAAACAATGACCCCTTTTGACCAGGACGCCGCGCCCGGCGACGACGCCGAGCGCAGGCGCCACCCGCGCATCACCCTCAAGGCCTACGGCCTGACCCACATCTGCGCCCTGCACCTGAAGAACGCCGTACGCGAGGCGATCATCGTGGACATCAGCTCCGGCGGCGCCAGGCTGCGCCCGCGCGACGGGCTGCCCGCCCCGGCCCAGGGCCAGACCCTGGTCCTGGACACGCGCTTTTCCGGGGTGCCCGCGGGCGACGCCCGGCGCGCCGGGGTGGTGCGCTGGCAGGCCGGGGCGGACTTCGGCATGGCCTTCGACCAGGAGCTGCCCTTCGGCGTCTTCGACCTGCAATGCCTGCTCGACGGCGGCTCGGCCTCGGGCCCCGGGACGGGTTGCCACCCCTCCCCGGAGGCGCTATAGACTGGTGTTGCTGGCATTTTTCCCTTTCCCCCCAACAACCCACCGCCTCGCCGGGCGGTCCATCCAAGGAGGTTCCGGCCATGAAACCCCTCAAAGGCTCCAAGACGGAGAAGAACATCCTGATCGCCTTCGCAGGCGAATCCCAGGCCCGCAACCGCTACGACTACTTCGCGTCCATCGCCAAGAAGGACGGCTACGTGCAGATCGAGCGCGTGTTCCAGGAGACCGCCCTCCAGGAGAAGGAGCACGCCAAGCGCCTGTTCAAGTTCCTGGAAGGCGGCGACGTGCAGATCAGCGCGGCCTACCCGGCGGGCAAGCTGGGCACGACCCTGGAGAACCTCTACGCCTCCGCCGAGGGCGAGCGCCACGAGTGGGAGGAGATGTACCCCGAGTTCGCCCATGTGGCCGACGAGGAGGGCTTCGGGCCCGTGGCGGCGGCCATGCGCGCCATCGCCAAGGCCGAGGCCTTCCACGAGGAGCGCTACCGGGGCTTCATCGCCAACATCGAGAAGAACGGCGTGTTCTCCCGGCCCGCCAAGGCCGCCTGGCGCTGTATCAACTGCGGCTATGTCCACGACGGCACCGAGCCGCCGCACGAGTGCCCGGCCTGCGCGCATCCCCGGGCCTTCTTTGAGATTCTTTGCAAAAACTGGTAGACAAAGCTAATAGGAACTAATATCACTTGAACCAATGGAGGGAACACCCCTCCAAGACCAAGGAGGACCCCATGCCTGAACTGCTGGAAATCTACAAATGCGCCGCGTGCGGCAATATCGTCGAGGTCGTCCATGCGGGCGGCGGTGAGCTGGTGTGCTGCGGCGAACCCATGAAGCTGTTCAAGGAGAACACCGTGGACGCGGCCAAGGAAAAGCACGTCCCGGTCATCGAGAAGACCGCCGACGGCTACAAGGTCAGCGTCGGCAGCGTGCTGCACCCCATGGAGGAGAAGCACTGGATCGAATGGATCGAGCTCATCGCCGACGGCGTGGTCATGCGCAAGCAGCTCGCCCCCGGCGACACCCCCGTGGCGACCTTCTGCACCAAGGCCGCCAAGGTCACGGCGCGCGAGTACTGCAACCTGCACGGCCTGTGGAAGGCCGAGGCCTAGCCCGCAACCTCAAGCCAACAGCACGGGAAAACACCGATGGACAAATACGTCTGCACCATCTGCGGCTATGTCTACGACCCCGCCGAGGGCGACCCGGATTCCAACGTCCCCGCGGGCACCAGCTTCGACAAGCTGCCCGCAGGGTGGGTCTGCCCCGTATGCGGCGCCCCCAAGGACCAGTTCGAAAAGGAATAACCGTCAGGCGGCGGGGCGAGCGCCCCGCCGCCTTCCCCATCCGGCACCACGGCGCCGCGCGCGCCAGCACATAGAGGCAAGACACCCATGCGACCCGTACAGATCAAAGACGGCATCCACTGGGTCGGGGCGGTCGATTGGAACAACATCGACTTCCACGGCTACTCCCTGGCCCGCTTCGGCACCACCTACAACGCCTATCTCGTCTTCGACGAGAAGATCACCCTGTTCGACACCGTGAAGGCGCCCTTCAAGGACGAGTTCCTGGAGTGCCTGTCCCAGGTGGTGGACCCCTGCAAGATCGACTACATCGTGGCCAACCACCTGGAGCCCGACCACAGCGGCTGCCTGCCCGAGCTCATCGCGGCCTGCAAGCCCGAGAAGGTCTTCTGCTCGCCCATGGGCCAGCGGGCCATGGAGGCCCACTTCGACACCACGGGCTGGCCCGTGCAGGCCATGAAATCCGGCTCCACCCTGAGCCTGGGCCGGCGCACGGTGCACTTCCTGGAAACCCGGATGCTGCACTGGCCCGACTCCATGCTCTCCTACATCCCCGAAGACAAACTGCTCATCGCCAACGACGCCTTCGGCCAGAACATCGCCTCCTCCGAGCGCTTCGCCGACCAGATCGACCGCGCCCACCTCAAGCGGCGGATGACCGAATACTACGCCAACATCATCACGCCGTACTCGCCGGTGGTGGAAAAAACCCTGGCCACCGTGGCCGAGATGGGCCTGGACATCGACATGATCGCCCCGGACCACGGGCTGATCTTCCGCGGCAAGGAGATGGTGGACTTCGCCCTGGACACCTACGCCGAATTCGCGGCCCAGAAGCCCGCCAACCGGGCCGTGGTCGTCTTCGACACCATGTGGCACTCCACCGAGCGCATGGCCCACGCCGTGGCCGACGGGCTCATGGACGAGGGCGTGTCCGTGCGCGTGATGCACCTCAAGAGCTTCCACCACAGCGAGGTGATGACCGAGATCTTCCAGGCCGGGGCCGTGGTGGTGGGCTCGCCCACGCACAACAACGGCATCCTGCCCCTGGTGGCCGACCTGCTGACCTACATGAAGGGCCTGCGGCCCCAGAACAAGGTCGGCGCGGCCTTCGGCTCCTTCGGCTGGAGCGGCGAATGCGTGAAGATCATCACCCAGTGGCTCGCGGACATGAGCTTCGAGGTGGTGGACCCGGCGGTGAAGGTCAAGCACGTGCCCGACCGGGCGGTGCTGGACCAGTGCGTGGATCTGGGCCGGGCCGTGGGCCGGACCCTGAAGGCAAAACTGTAATCCGCGCCGGGG
This sequence comes from Desulfocurvus vexinensis DSM 17965, assembly GCF_000519125.1. Taxonomy (NCBI): domain Bacteria; kingdom Pseudomonadati; phylum Thermodesulfobacteriota; class Desulfovibrionia; order Desulfovibrionales; family Desulfovibrionaceae; genus Desulfocurvus; species Desulfocurvus vexinensis. The sequence goes on along the minus strand of NZ_JAEX01000012.1, from coordinate 55,244 downwards.
AGGGCCCTGCGGGCCCTCCCCGACCGGCGGCAATACATTCCGCAACATTCTTCCCGGGGGGGGTGCCCTATGGACGCACTGCTTCTTTCCAGGCTCCAGTTCGCGGCAGCGACGATGTTCCATTTCATCTTCGTGCCGCTGACCCTGGGGCTGGTCATCATGGTGGCGATCATGGAGACGAAGTACGTCACCAGCGGCGACGAGACCTACAAACGCATGGCCAAGTTCTGGGGCAAGCTGTTCCTCATCAACTTCGCCCTGGGCGTGGTCACGGGCATCACCCTGGAGTTCCAGTTCGGCACCAACTGGTCGCGCTATTCGGCCTATGTGGGCGACATCTTCGGCTCGCTTCTGGCCATCGAGGCCACGGTGGCCTTCTTCCTGGAGTCCACCTTCATCGCCGTGTGGGTCTTCGGCTGGGACAAGCTCTCGCCCAAGCTGCACGCGGCCTGCATCTGGATCGTGGCCATCGCCGCCAACACCTCGGCCCTGTGGATCCTTTTGGCCAACGGTTTCATGCAGAACCCCGTGGGCTACGTGCTGCGCAACGGCCGCGCCGAACTGGCGGACTTCTTCGACGTCATCACCAACCCCTTCGGGTGGAACCAGTTCCTGCACGTCATCCCCGGCGCGCTGACCCTGGCCGGGTTCTTCATCATGGGCATCTCGGCCTGGCATCTGCTGCGCCGCAGCAACGTGGACTTCTTCACCAAGTCGTTTCGCATGGGCATGTGGGCCGCGCTGATCTTCTCGGTGCTCACCGCCGCCCAGGGCCACCTGCACGGCAACGAAGTGGCCCGGGTGCAGCCCGTGAAGCTGGCGGCCATGGAGTCGCACTGGGAGACCCAGGCCAACGCGCCCATGTACCTCTTGCAGATTCCCAATTTCGGCGGCGAGGGCAACCTCGTGGAGGCTCTGCCGGTGCCCGGGCTGCTCTCCTTCCTGGCCTACAACGACCCCAGCGCGGTGGTCATGGGCCTGAACGACGTGCCCGCGCAGGACCGCCCCCCGGTTGCCCTGACCTTCCTGGCCTTCCGGGCCATGGTCGGGCTGGGCACGCTGTTCGTGGGCCTGGCGGCCCTGGCCTGGCTGTTCCGCAACCGGCTGACCCAGGTGCCCTGGCTGCTCAAGGCGCTGGTCTACGCCATCCCCCTGCCCTATCTGGCGCACCAGTTCGGGTGGATCGTGGCCGAGGTCGGGCGCCAGCCGTGGATCGTCTACGGGCTGATGCGCACCTCCGAGGGCGTGTCGCCCATCGCGGCCTCGCAGGTGGCCGTGTCGCTGGTGGCGCTGACGCTCATGTACCTGCTGCTGGGCGCGGTGGATATCTTCCTGCTCTTCAAGTACGCCCGCAAGGGGCCCGCGTGAGGCCCCGCCCCGCGTAGCCAAGGCGACCATCGGAACAACCGCAACCAGCGAGGGATGCGACCATGATTCTCGAAACCATATGGTTCCTGTTGTGGGGCTTGCTGTGGGCCATATACTTCATGCTCGACGGCTTCGACCTGGGCATGGGCACGCTTTTGCCCTTCATCGCCAAAAATGAAACCGAACGCCGGACCATCTACAACGCCGCCGGGCCCTTCTGGGACGGCAACGAGGTCTGGCTGATCACGGCGGGCGGCGTGACCTTCGCGGCCTTCCCGGCGGCCTATGCCGTGCTGTTCTCGGGCATGTACGCGGCGCTGTTCCTGCTGCTGTTCGCGCTGATCCTGCGCGGGGTGTCCTTCGAGTTCCGCTCCAAGGTGGACTCCGAGGCCTGGCGCAAGGTGTGGGACGCCTGCCACTTCGTGGGCTCCTTCGCCCCGGCGCTGCTGCTCGGCGTGGCTTTTGCCAACATCTTCCGGGGCATCCCCATCGACGCCCAGGGCGTGAACCAGGAAGGGCTGCTGCAACTGCTCAACCCCTACGGCCTCTTGGGCGGGGTGGTCTTCGTGGTGCTGTTCGTGCAGCACGGGGCCATCTGGCTGGCCATCAAGAGCCAGGGCGCCCTGCACGACCGCGCCCAGGCCACGGCCATCAAGACCTGGCCCATCGCCGTGATCGGCACGGTGCTCTTCCTGGCCTACACCGCCGTGGATACCGTCCTGTTCAACAACTACCTGAAGACCCCGCTGCTGCTGGCCATCCCGGTGGGCACGGTGGCGGCCCTGGTGGCCATCCGCCCGGCCCTGGGCGCGGGGAAGATGGTCCGCGCCTGGGTGGCCAGCGCCACGTTCATCGTCGGCGTGACCATGTTCGGCGTGGTCGGCCTGTTCCCGGCCCTGCTGCCCTCGTCCCTCAACCCCGGGTGGTCCATGACCATCTTCAACTCGGCCTCCAGCCCGCTGACCCTGAAGATCATGCTCGGCGTGGCCCTGGTCATGGTGCCCATCGTCATCGCCTACCAGTTCTGGGTCTACCGGACCTTCTCGCACAAGATCACCGACGAGCACCTGGACTACGAGGAAGCCTACTAGGCCCGCCCCGCACCCAACACCAAACCGGCCTCCCCCGCCCGTGCGAGGGAGGCCGGTTCCATTCCGGGGCCCAAAAAAATTCTCCGCCTCCCGCTGCTCCTCGCCGAAGCCCGCGCCCAGGCCGTTCCCCTTCCCAACGGCCACTCCGAAAGGCCTCGCCCCTCCCCACAGCCCCCCAGTTCCGGGTTCTTCCCTGCCCCCGCGCACGACGCCCAAAAGCCTCCCGCGAGAGCGCATTTTGGCGGGGGTGGGGGGAGAGAGCGCGAGAGAGGGGGGCGGGGGAGACTTTTGGCGCCAGAAAAAGCCTCCCCCGCCCCCCTCTCTCGCTTCCCTTGCCTCCGCCGCCCCCCCGCTGCCTCAGCGGCGCCAGGCGTTGCGCGCGGGGTCGAGCAGTTCCAGGCCTTCGCCGGGGTAGACCTCGCGGTCGTCCTCGGTTTGCGGCCCGGCGGGGGGCCAGTGGCCGGGCTGGGGGTCCGGGCCTTCGGCGGCGGGGCCGCCCGGGGCGCTGTCGGCCATGACCGGGCGCGCGCGCGGGTCGGCCCCGGGCACGGCCCAGGAGAATTCGATGGGGATCATGTTGGGGTCGAAGCAGTAGACCGAGTGGATGAAGCCGTGGTCGATGACCGGCGAGGGCTCGCAGCCCGAGGCCGCCAGCAGGGCACGCACCTCATGCAGGTCCTCCTCGCTGGCCACGCCGATGGCCACATGGTCGAAGCCCGCGGGCCCGCGCACGGGAACGCCGTGGTCCTTCATCTCCAGGGGCCGGGCCCCGGGCCATTCGAAGAAGGCGATCATGTCGCGGCCATCGATCTCGAAGAAGTAGTGGCGGTAGCCCGGGCGGCCCAGGCCCGCCACCAGGCGCATGCCCAGCAGATCGCGCCAGAAGCGCACGGTGGCATCCATGTCGCCGGTGACCATGGCCAGGTGGTTGATGCCGTTGTAGCGGGGCATAGCGGCTCCGTCGGGCGCGCGGCCCTGGTTGGGGGGAGGGGTCAGCCCCAGGCTACGGCAAAACGCGGGCGGCGGCAACGCGCCCCGGGCCGCGCCCCGGCTTTGGGGTTGCCCGCGGGCGCGCCGAAGGGTAAGGAAGGGGCGGGCCCCAGGGGGCGCACCCGCCCCGGGCCGCCGCCCCTCCCCCGCCCGGACGAACAAGGAGAATCCACCGTGGGCTTTCTTTCCGCCAGCGCGAGCTTCACGCGCTACCGCATCATCGAGGAGATCCCGGACACCCTGTGGCCCGAGATCGCCGACCGGCTGCGCCGCAACGCCTTCAAGGACATCGACCACACGTCCGATGAGCGCTCCTTCGGCTGGGTGGCCTTCGACGACATGCTCGACGCCGACTGGCGCACGGCCCCGCCGCAGAAGGGCGAATTCATCACCATGGGCCTGCGCCTGGATACGCGGCGCGTCTCCCCGGCGGTGTTCAAGAAGCACCTGGCCCTGGCCCTGGCCGACGAGATGGCGCGCATGGAGCAGACCAAGGGCAAGGCCTATGTCTCGCGCGACCGCAAGACCGAGCTTAAGGAGCAGACCAAGCTGCGGCTCATGGCCCGGACCCTGCCCATCCCCGCGCAGTTCGACGTGGTCTGGAACACCACCAGCGGCGTGGTCTACCTGGCCTCCATCCAGAGCAAGCTGCGCGCGCTGTTCGAGGACATGTTCACCATGACCTTCGACCTGCACCTGGAGCCCATGACGCCCTACTACCAGGCCCTGGCCCGGCTGGGCGAGGAGCGCGCCAGCGCCCTGGAAGACCTTGAACCGACCATCTTCGTCTAGCCGGAGGGCGCATGGAACACGCATATCTCGGGGAAATGACGGACATCGTGCTGGGCCAGGAGTTCCTGACCTGGATGTGGTACAAGAGCGAGTCGCAGGCCGGGCGCTTCAAGGCCGACTCCGGCGAACCCTTTGCGCTGTTCATGGAGCAGCGCGTGTCCGTCACCGGCGGGGAGGGCGACGCCAAGGAGACGACCTCGGTCAGCGGGCTACTCAGCGAGCTGCGCGAGGCCAAGATCGGGCTGGCCATGGGCAAGAAGGTCTCCAAGGCCCTGGTGCGCATCGAGGCCGACGCCGAGCAGTGGACCGCGACCCTCAAGGCCGAGGACTTCAGCCTGTCGTCCTTCAAGACCCCCAAGGTGGAAACCCGGCGCGAGGAGGGCGAAGACCCCGACTCGGCCTTCCTGGAAAAGATGTACCTCATGGAGCGCGGGCTGGCCTTCCTGGACTGCGTGTTCCTGGAGTTCCTGGCCCTGCGGTTCTCCGGGGGCTGGAAGGAGGAGGCCGCCGCCGTGGGCCGCTGGATGGCCCAGGACGCCTAGCGCGCCGCCGCCGGGCGCCTGCCCCCGTCGGCGGGCCCCGGCTTGTCTGCGCCGCCAGCCCGCCGCAGTTCGCACCCCGCGAACAGGACTTCTACAACCGTCAGCCCGCCCGCCCCGCCGGAGCCGCCCATGCTCGCCCTGACCTTCCCCCATTTCGACCCCGTGGCCGTGGCCGTCGGTCCGCTGGCCGTGCGCTGGTACGGGCTGATGTACATGATCGGCTTCCTGGGCGGCTGGGGGCTGGGGCGTTGGCGCGCCTCGCGCCCCGGCTCGGGCTGGAGCGGGACCCAGGTGGACGACCTGGTGGCGCTGCTCATGCTCGGGGTCATCCTGGGCGGGCGGCTGGGCTACGTGGTCTTCTACGAGCCCATGGCCTACCTGGCCGACCCGCTGCGCATCGTACGACTGTGGGAGGGCGGCATGTCCTTCCACGGCGGGCTGCTGGGGGTGCTCGTCTGCTTCTGGCTCTTTGCCCGGCGCGCGGGCAAAAGCTTTTTCGCCGTGTCGGACTTCATCGCCCCGCTGGTGCCCCTGGGCCTGGGGGCCGGGCGCATCGGCAACTTCATCAACGGCGAGCTGTGGGGCCGCGTGAGCGACGCGCCCTGGGCCATGATCTTCCCGGGCTGGGAGGCCGGGCCCTACCCGCGCCACCCCTCCCAGCTCTATGAATTCGCCCTGGAGGGCGTCGTGCTGTTCGCCCTGTGCTGGTGGTTCTCCGCACGCAGGCGCCCCGAGGGCGCCGTGTCGGGGCTGTTCGCCGCCGGATACGGGACGTTCCGCTTCGCGGTGGAGTTCTTCCGCGAGCCCGACGCCCATCTGGGCCTGTTGACGGGCGGGCTGACCATGGGCCAGCTCCTGTCCATCCCCCTGGCCCTGTACGGGGTCTTCCTGCTCTGGCGGGCCTATTCCCGGGGCCCGCGCCAACCCGCAACATAATTCGAGGCCATGCCAAACAATCCCGTTCTCACGCGACTTCTGGACGAGCACCTGCCCGCGCTGGCCAAGCGCGAAGCCCTGGAACCCGAACTGATCCGCCAGGCCATCGCCGACGGCACCATGGTGCTCTTGGCCAACCCGGCCCACGCCGGGGTCCTGCCGACCCTGGTCGGCCAGCCCGCCACGGTGAAGGTCAACGCCAACATCGGCACCTCGCCCTTCGTGGAGGCCCCGGACAAGGAAATCCTGAAGCTCCAGATCGCCGAGGCCAGCGGCGCGCACACGGTCATGGACCTGTCCACCGGCGGCGATCTGGACGCCATCCGCGCCGCAATGCTGGCCGCGAGCCCCCTGCCCCTGGGCACAGTGCCGCTCTACGGCTGCGTGCAGAAGTACATCCGCGCCAAGGAGGACCCCGCCAGCTTCAGCGCCCAGGAACTGCTGGAGGAAATCGAGCGCCAGGCCGAGCAGGGCGTGGACTTCATGACCGTGCATTGCGGGGTGACCCGCCGCGCGGCGGCCCTGGTGGAAGAGGCCGGGCGCGTGCTGGGCGTGGTCTCGCGCGGCGGGTCCATCACCGTGCGCTGGATGAAGACCCACAATCAGGAAAACCCGCTGCTCACGCACTACGACCAGCTGCTGGACATCGCCGTGCGCCACAACGTGACCCTGTCCCTGGGCGACGGAATGCGCCCGGGCGCGGGCTGCGACGCGGGCGACCCCGCGCAGTGGGAAGAGGTCGTGGTGCTGGCCGAGCTGACCCGCCGGGCCTGGGCGCGCGGGGTGCAGGTGATGATCGAGGGCCCCGGGCATGTGCCGCTGCACCAGGTGCAGGCCCAGATCCAGGGCATCAAGCGCCTGTGCCACGGCGCGCCGCTCTACGTCCTCGGCCCGCTGACCACCGACAGCGCCCCGGGCTACGACCACATCGCCGGGGCCATCGGCGGGGCCATGGCCGCCTACTTCGGGGCGGACTTCCTGTGCTACCTGACCCCGGCGGAGCACCTGACCCTGCCCGACGGCGAGGACGTGCGCCAGGGCGTGCTGGCCTCGCGCATCGCCGCCCAGAGCGCGGAAAACGCCCTGGGCCGTCCCCTGGCCGTACGCCGCGACCTGGACATCTCGCGCGCCCGCGCGGCCCTGGACTGGAAGGCCATGGCCGACCTGGCCCTGGACCCGCCCATGGTCCGCCACCGCCGCCAGGCCCACGCCGACCGCGAGGAATGCGCCATGTGCGGCGAGTACTGCGCCGTGAAGATGCTGCGCGACTTCAAGAAATAGCCCGGGGGCCAGCCCTCCCGCGAGCCGGAAACAAGACGGCCTCCCTGCGCCAGCGCGCGGGGAGGCCGTTTTCGTTGCGGGCCCGGCACCAGGGGGGGCCGCAGCCCCCGCGCCTAGCCTGCGCCGCCCTCCAGGCCCACGGCCACCACCGCCACGCGCACCGGGCCGTGGACGCCCTTGACCACGACCATCTCGATGTCGCCTGTGGAGCTGGGGCCGGTGATGGCGTGCAGGGCCGAGGGCAGGTGGCCCTGGGCGTCGGCCAGGGCGCGCAGCAGGGGCGCGAGGTTGGCGATGCCCGGCACGGTGCGCCCCGGGGGCACCACAGCGAGGTGGGTTTCGGGCAACAGCGAGATGCTGCGCGGCGCGTCGGCCCCGGCGGCCACGAGGATGGACCCCGACTCGGCCAGCAGGCCCAGGGCCGAGGTGATGCCGATGTCGGCCCGGGCCAGGTCGCGGATGGACTCTTCGCGGACGGGGATGACCTCGACGCCCAGGGTGGCGCACAGGCCGGGCAGGTCCAGGGGCGCGAGGTCGGGGTGGTCCTGGATGGCGGCGCTGCGCACGCCGAGCTCGCGCAGCAGCCCGGCCACGGCGGCGCGGGCCCCGGCCCAGTCGGGCACGGGCAGCAGGCGCACGCCGCAGCGCGCGCAGGCTGCGGCCAGGGCCGCCGGATCGTCGGGGCCGAAGGCCTCGCTGGCCCCGGGCCGGGGCGCGGGCCCGGGGTCAGGGCAGTCGGTCAAGGCCAGGCGCAGGGCCATGAGGATTTCGCTGCGGGCGTCAGCCATGGTGGTCCTCCAGGGTGCGCCGCAGGCGGCCCCAGCGGGCGGAAAACGGCTTGCACAGGCGCGGGGGCCTGCGGCTGCGGGCCCACAGGGCGATGGCCGCGCCCACGCCGGGCAGGCAGCGGGCCAGGCGCAGGCCGGGGTCCAGGGTGCGGGCGGCGGCGGCGGCGGCGCGCCACAGCCCGGGCCGCGCGGCCAGCCGGGCAAAGGCGGCGGCGGCGCGCGGGCCCAGGGGCGCCAGGGCGGCGGTCTGTGGCGCGGCGGCAGCGCGGCGGCGCAGCTCCAGCAAAAGGGGCGGATGGTCGATACGCACGGGGCAGACCGCGGCGCAGGCCCCGCAGGTGGTGCAGGCAAAGGGCAGCTCGGCCAGGGCCGCAGCCCCGGGGTCGCCCTGGGCGCGGGCCAAAAGCGGCGCCAGCAGCGAGCCCATGGGTCCGCAGTAGGCCGAGCCGTAGCTGTGTCCGCCCACCTGGGCGTAGACCGGGCAGACGTTGATGCAGGCCCCGCAGCGAATGCAGGCCAGCACGTCGCGCATGGCCGGGTCGGCCACGATGCCCGAGCGCCCGTTGTCCAGCAGCACAAGGTGGAAGGCACGGGCCCCGTCGGCCTGGCCCGGGCGACGCGGCCCGGAGAGGACCGAGGTATACGACGACAGGGTCTGCCCGGTGCAACTGCGCGGCAGCACGGCCAGCAGGGCGGCCATGTCGTCCAGGGTGGCCACGACCTTCTCGATGCTCATGACGGCGACGTGGACGCGCGGCAGGGTGGTGCTCATGCGGATGTTGCCCTCGTTCTCCACGAGGACGAGGCTGCCGGTCTCGGCCACGGCCATGTTGGCGCCGGTGATGCCCATGTCGGCGGCCAGGAACTTGGCGCGCAGGGCGCGGCGGGCCATGAGGGTCAGTTCGGGGATGTCGTCGGACAGGGGCTCGCCCAGGTGGGCGTGGAACAGCTCGGAGACCTCGCGACGGTCCTTGTGCATGGCCGGGGCCACGATGTGCGAAGGCTTCTCGCCCGCGAGCTGGACGATCCACTCGCCCAGGTCGGTCTCCACCACTTCCACGCCCCGGGCTTCGAGGGCGGCGTTCAGGCCCGTCTCCTCGGTGACCATGGACTTGCCCTTGACGGCCAGGCGTACGCCCTCGGCGGCGGCGATGTCCGCCACGATCGCGTTGGCCTCGGCGCCGGTGCGCGCCCAGTGGACGTGCCCGCCCAGGGCGACCACGTTGTGCTCCAGGCGCTCCAGCAGCGCGGGCAGCGAGCGCAGGCAGCGGCGACGGACCTCGGCGGCACGCTCGCGCAGGGCCTCGAACTCGGCCTCGGGCAGCAGGGCCAGGCCCCGGGCGCGGTTGCCGCGAAACACGGCCACGGCGCTTTTCAGGGTCGCGCGCAGCCGGGCGTCGGCCAGGGCCGCAGCGGCGGCGGCGCGAAAGGGGGTCTGCGGGCTCATGGCGCCTCCGAGGCCAGGATCTGGGCGATATGCACAACGGGCAGGTCCAGCCCGCGCTTTTGCAGGCCGCCGCGCAGGTGCAGCAGGCAGCTCGGCTCGGCGGCGGTCAGGGCCGTGGCGCCGCTGGCGGCCAGGGCGTCCAGCTTGTCGCCCAAAAGCGCGGCGGACACGGTCTCGAACTGTACGGCGAAGGGCCCGCCGAAGCCGCAGCACTGGTCGGCGTCCGCCACCTCGGCCAGGGTCAGGCCCTTCACGGCGCGCAAGAGGGCCAGCGGCTCGGCGCGCACGCCCAGGGCCCGGCCCACCTGGCAGGAATCGTGGTAGGCCACGGTGCCCGCGAAATGCGCCCCCAGGTCGGTCACCCCCAGGCGGCGCACCAGGAATTCCGTCAGCTCGAAGGTCCGCGCCCCCAGGGCCAGGGCCTCGGCGTGGGCCGCAGGGTCGTCGGCCAGCAGCCCGGGGTAGACCGCGCGCACCATGTGCACGCACGAGCCCGAGGGCGCGACCACGGCCTCGGCCTGTGCGAACAGGCGCAGGAACCGCAGGGCCAGGGCCCGGGCCTGGTCGCCGTGGCCGGACTTGTACAGCGGCTGGCCGCAGCAGGTCTGGCCCCGGGGGCAGTCCACCCGGACGCCCGCCCGGGCCAGCACCCGCGCGGCGGCCTCGCCCGCCTCGGGCATGAACTGCTCCACCAGGCAGGGAATGAAAAGGCTTGCGTGTGTCATCGGCGCTCCAAGGCCCGGGAGTATGAACTCTTTGGGCCTCAAGTCAACGCCCGGGGCGGCCCGCCAGGCCGCCAGGCCGTCACCGGGGCGTCACCCGGCGCAGGGCCGCCGCCCGCGCCCCCGCCCGGGCGGGCGCCGAAATCGCCTTGCCCGCCAGGCTCCGTAGCGAAATCGTCACCGCATCTTCACAGGATGTCGCTCCCGGCGCCCGGCAGATGCGCTACGGGAGGGCCTGGGCCGCCAGCCCGCAACACCACCCCAAGGAGCCCCGATGACCCTGCGAATGAAGCTCATGATCTTCAGCCTGCTCGCGTGCCTGGTGCCCACGGCCACGGTGGGCCTGTTCAGCGTGCAGCGGGCCACCAGCGCCCTGGACGCGGCCTCGCGCCAGCAGTTGACCTCCGTGCGCGACGCGCGGCTGCACGAACTGGAGGCGCTGCTGGCGCGCTTCACGCACGAGGCCGCGATCTACGCGGGGGTCAAGGAGGTCTACAACGCCCTGGGCATGCTGCGCGACCACGCCTGGGGCACGGCCAAGGCCGGGGTGCGCATGGACGTGGCCGACCCGGCCTTCGTGGAGCTGCTGGACTATGTGGGCGGGGCCTTCGCGCCCTTCGTGGAGGTGCTCGGCTTCGAGGACGCGCTGCTCGTGGGCGACGACGGGCGGGTGTACTACAGCCACCTCCGGGGCCGCGAGCTGGGCGAGGACCTGAAGCAGGGCACCCTGCTGGCGGACTCCAACCTGGCCCGGGCCTGGGCCGGGGCCATGGCCGGGCAGACGACCCTGGTGGACGCCGCGCCCTACCCCGCCCTGGAGGGCCGCCCGGCCATGTTCGTGGCGGCGCCCGTGCGCTCGCACATCGGCGAGATCCAGGGCGCGGCGGTGCTGCGCCTGCCCCTGGAGGCCATCGGCGCGGTCATGGCCGCCGGGGCCGGGGGCATGGGCCAAAGCGGCGAGAGCTACCTCGTGGGGCCCGACGGGCTGATGCGCTCGCCCTCGCGACTGGACCCCGCAGGCCGCAGCGTGGCCGCCAGCTTCGCCGCGCCGGACCGGGGCCGCGTGGACACCGAGGCCGTGGGCGCGGCCCTGGCGGGCCGGGCCGACACGCGGATCATCACGGGCTACCTGGGCCACGAGGTGCTCTCGGCCTTCGCGCCGCTGGAGTCCGGCGGGCTGGGCTGGGCCGTGGTGGCCGAGGTCGGCACCCGCGAGGCCTTCGCCCCGGTGCGCGCCCTGCGCTGGGCGGCGGTGGCGGCGGGGCTGGTGGTGTCGCTGCTGGCCGGGGCGGCCTCGCTGCTCTTCGTGCGCCAGGAGATCCTGCGGCCCCTGGAGGCCGTGCAGGGCTTCCTGGCCCGGGTGGGCGGCGGCGATTTCCACGCCGAGCTGGACGGGCGCTTCCGGGCCGAGATGGCCGCCCTGGCCGACGGCGTGCGGGCCATGTTCACCGAGGTCAAGAAGAAGCTCGGCTTTGCCCAGGGCGTGCTGGACGGGGTGGCCCTGCCCTGCCTGGTCCTCGACCGCCAGGGGTGCATCACCTTCGTCAACGAACGCCTGCTGCGCCTGCTGGGCAAGCCCGGCCAGCCGCAGGACTTCCTGGGCCAGGGCGCGGGCGGGTTTTTCCACGGCGACCCCGGGCGCGAGACCACCTCCCTGGCCGCCCTGCGTGCCCAGGCGCGCCAGGAGCGCGAAGTGGAGCTGCCCGCCGCCGGGGGCCGGGTCACGGTCAGCGTCAGCGCCACCCCGGTCTACGACCTGGACGGCGCCCTGCTGGGGGTGTTTTCCCTGTATTTCGACCTGACCCCCATCCGCGCCCAGGAGCGGCGCATCCTGGAGCAGACCGAGCGCATGACGCGCACGGCCAGCGACGCCGGGGCCATCGCCGCCGGGGTCTCCGAGGCGGCCACGGAGCTGCTGCGCCAGGTGCGCGAGACCGAGAGCGGCGCCGGGCGCCAGAACGAGCGGACCATGGCCACGGCGGCCAGCATGCAGCAGATGAGCGCCACCACCAGCGACGTGGCCAGAAACGCGGGGGCCGCCGCCCTGGGCGCCGACGCCGCCCGGGCCAAGGCCCTGGAGGGCGACGCCGCCGTGGGCCGGGTCATCGCGTCCATCGAGCAGTTGCGCGGGCGCACCCAGGCCCTGGACGCCGACATGCGCGAACTGGGCCAGCGCGCGGGCGACATCGGCCACGTCATCACCGTCATCGAGGACATCGCCGACCAGACCAATCTGCTGGCGCTCAACGCGGCCATCGAGGCCGCCCGGGCAGGCGACGCGGGCCGGGGCTTCGCCGTGGTGGCCGACGAGGTGCGCAAGCTGGCCGAAAAAACCATGACCGCCACCCGCGAGGTGACCGCCGCCGTGGACGGCATCCAGAAGGGCACCGCCGAAAGCGCCCGGGCCACGCGCGAGGCGTTCTCCGCCGTGGCAAAGAGCACGGAGCTGGCGCGCCATTCCGGCCAGGCCCTGCGCGAGATCGTGGCGCTCATCGAGGGCACGGCGCGCCAGGTGCAGGCCATTGCCGCCGCCAGCGAGGAGCAGGCCGTGGCCGGCGAGGAGATCAGCCGCGCCGTGGAGGACGTGAGCGCCATCACCCGGGACACCCTGGAGGAAATGGCCCACAGCGCGCGGACCATCAGCGGGCTGGAGGAGCAGGCCCGCAGGCTGCACGAGCTGGTCCGGGGCATCCAGGGCGCGTGACCGGAGGGCATGGCCGGGGGCATGGCCCGTGAGGGGCGTGGCCGGGGGGCGAGAATACAGGAATTCCCCTATACCACGCACGCAAAGGCCGGGCTATAGGATGACGATAGAGCGTCGCCCGGGGGCGATGCGACACACGCCATGCCCAGCAAGACCGCCCTGCTCCTGCTGGCCGCCGCCCTGGCGGCCCTGTGCCTGCCCCTGCCGGGGGAATGCGGCACCCTGACCCTGCGCAACGACTCCGCCGAGGCGGCCTACTGCGTGACCTTCGACCTGTGGAGCGCCAGCGGCCCCGGACGGCGCAGCCTGACCAGCGCGCCCGGCAGCGCCCAGACCTTCCAGGCCCCGCCCCTGCGGGCCATCGGCAAGCTTGCGGTCTACCGCCTGCCCGAGGGCACGACCTGCGACCATCCCCCCGCCATTCCCGAGGCGCGCCACGATCCCGGCCTGCTGCTGCCCATGCGCAGCTTCACGGTGCATGTGCTGCCCGATGGGCAGGTGTGCATCGACGCCCGCCGCGACCCGTCCTGAACCGGGCGGGGCCGCCGTCAGTCGCCGAAATCCAGCTCGACCCTGCCGCCCGCCAGGCGCAGGTTGGCGTTGAAGGGCTTGCCCGCGCGCGAGACGAAGCGCGTGCGCCGGAAGGTGCGGCCCTTGGCCAGCAGGTCGCGCACCAGGGCCGCGCGCACCTCGCCGCCGAACAGCCGCCGGGGGATGGAAAACTCGCACTCGCCCGTGGCCCGGGCCACGCACTCGAAGGCCCCGGGCCGCTCGACCACATCGCGCCCGCACAGCGGGCAGGCGCCCAGGGCTTCGGCGGGGGCGCCGTCCGCTCCCGGAGGCGCCTCCAGAGGAAAGCCGTCGCGGTCCGTGGCCGGGGGCGCGGGGGCGGCGGACGGGGGCGGCCCGGCGGCGGGCGGCGCGGCCTCGACGCCGGGGGCCGCTTCCGGGCCCTGCAGCGCGGGCGCAGGGGCAGGCGCCGGGGGCCGCGCGGGTGTCGGGCGGCGGGCCGGGGCGGCGTCCAGGGGGAAGCCGTTCTCGTCCAGCCCGGAACCGAACAGCCGGGCGTGGGGCACCAGGGGCGCGTCGCGCACGGCGTCCACTCCCTGGCGCACGGCCTCGCGGATGGCCTGCATGAAGGCCGGGTAGGTGTCGCGGCCCTGCTCGATGTCCCCCAGGCGCTTCTCCCACTCCCCGGTCAGCTCCGGCGAGACCATCTGCGGCAGGTGGGCCTCCACCAGCTCCACGGCGTGGCGGCCCGCGTCGGTGGCCACGAGCTTCTTGCCGTCGCGGGCCACGTACTTGCGGGCCACCAGGGTCTCGATGATCTGGGCCCGGGTGGCCGGGGTGCCCAGGCCGCGCTCCTTCATGGCCTCGCGCAGTTCGCCGTCCTCCACCAGCTTGCCCGCCGTCTCCATGGCACCCAGCAGCGTGGCGTCGGTGAAGTGCGCCGGGGGCTTGGTCTGGTGGGCCTTGGCCTCCAGGGCCCGGGCGGCCACGGGCGCGCCCTTGCGCAGCCGGGGCAGGGGGTTGTCCGCCGCCGCGCGCCAGGGCTCGGCGGTCAGCCAGCCCAGCTCCTTGAACACCTTGCCCGTGGCCTTGAAACGCTGCCCGGCCACCTCGGCCCACACGGTGGTGGCCGAAAACTTCGCCGGGGCCATGAACGCCGCGCAGAACCGGCGGCAGATCATCTCGTAGACGTTCCACTCGTCGGCGGACAGGGCCTGGCGGTTGGCCCGGGCGGCGGTGGGGATGATGGCGTGGTGGTCGGTGACCTTGGCGTCGCTGACGCATTCGAAGCGCCGCCCCCCGGCCTTGACGCCCTCGGCGGCGGCCCGGGCCTCGTCGGGAAAATGGGCGTACACCGCGCGCAGGTGCTCCAGCACCTCGGCGAACAGCTCGCGGGTCAGGTGCCGCGAATCGGTGCGCGGGTAGGTGATGAGCTTGCGCCGCTCGTACAGGGCCTGGGCCACGGCCAGGGTGTCCTTGGCCGACAGGCCCAGGCGCGCGTTGGCCTCGCGTTGCAGGGTGGTCAGGTCGAAGGGCAGGGGCGGCTTCTGCTGGCGCGCGGCGCTCTCCACGGAAAGCACCGCGCCCTCGCGCCCGGCGCAGCCCGCCACCACAGCCTCGGCCTCGTCGCGCCGGTCGATGCGCGTTTCCTTGTAGTCCGGCGGGGCGTGCCAGGTGGCGGCAAAGGGCTCCTCGCCGTGGGCCAGGGTGGCTTCCACGGTCCAGTAGTCGCGTGGGGTAAAGTGCTCGATCTCGCGGCGGCGGTCCACCAGCAGCTTGAGCACCGGGGTCTGCACGCGGCCCACGGTGATCAGCGAGCCGTCCTTCAAGGTGAACAGCCGCGAGTAGTTCATGCCCACCAGCCAGTCGGCCTCGGCGCGGGCAAAGGCCGCCAGGCCCAGGTTGCGCTTGCGCTCGGCGGGCACGGTGCCCGCCAGGGCCTTCTTCAGGCCCTGCTCGGTCATGTCGCTGGCCCACAGGCGGCGCACGGGCTTGTCGCACCCGGCAAGCATGGCGATGCGCCGGAAGATCAGCTCACCCTCGCGCCCGGCGTCGGTGGCGTTAATGATCTCGCCCACGTCCTCGCGCAGCATGAGCCCGCGCACCACCTCGTACTGCCGGGCCGACTCGGGCAGCACGGCCAGCCGGAAGCGCGCAGGGACCATGGGCAACATGCGCATGTGCCAGCGCCCGGCCCAGGCCGGGTCCTGGTCGCCGGGCTCGGCGATGCCGATGAGGTGGCCCACGGCCCAGGTGACGACCCAGCCCGGGCCGGAGATGCAGCCCGAGCCGCGCCCCGGCAGGCCCAGGACCTTGGCGATCTCGCGGCCCACGGAGGGCTTCTCGGCGACGACGAGGGTGACGGACATGGCAGGCCCTGTCTACCAGGGGACGGCCCCGGGGGGAAGGGGCCCGGGCCCGGCGACGGTCGCCGGGCCCGGGCCGGAGGCCAACCCGAAGGAAGGGCAGGGGCGGGGCAGGGGGCGCCGGAAGCGGCGCCCGGCGGGCGGAAACTGTCGCGGCGCTGGCCTCAGCCCTGGGGCGCCCCGGGCCACTGCACCGCCCCCGGGAAGCCCGGCTGCTGGGGCACGTCGCGCAGCCCCTGGCGGCAGGCGGCCCAGGCCGCGCGCTGGGCGCCATCCAGCGGCGCGTCGGGCAGCTGCGTCCAGTCGCAGGCCGCCAGGCGCGTGTCGCGCTCTGCGCGGACCAGGGCGGCCAACGCGGCGGCGTCGGGCTCGGGGGCGGCGTCGGCCCAGCCTGCGGGCAGGGGGCCAAGCCCGGTGAGGGTCGCGGGCTGGCCGTCAAGCCAACCCTGGCGCCCCCGGTGATCCTCCACCAGGGCCCAGGCCCCGCCCTGCCAGAC
The DNA here is from genome assembly GCF_000519125.1 of Desulfocurvus vexinensis DSM 17965. Lineage (NCBI taxonomy): Bacteria > Pseudomonadati > Thermodesulfobacteriota > Desulfovibrionia > Desulfovibrionales > Desulfovibrionaceae > Desulfocurvus > Desulfocurvus vexinensis. Next base: position 39,210 of record NZ_JAEX01000012.1, on the reverse strand, counting down.
GGCGGCCCGCCCCGGCGGCGCCTCGGGCGGGGCCTGGGTGGTGGCGTGGGCCGGGATGAGCCAGCCGCCCGGCGCCAGGGGGTCGGGCCGAGCCGGGCTGGCGCCAAGGGCTTCGCCCGTCTCGGGGTGGTAGTGATACAACTGCATGGCTCCTCCTAGTATTTGATGACGTGCAGGAACGCGACGTTGCGCGGGCGGTTCTCGTTGGCGGTGGGCACCACGTTGGAGGCGTCGAAGGCCAGCCAGCGCGCGGAGCCAGTCCCACTGCTGATGATGCCCGTGGTGGCGGTGCCCAACTCGAAGCATCCGGTGACGTTCGCAGCGTCGTTTGCGATGAGACCAAACGTCCCGGTCCGCGTGGCCTCGCCCGTGATGTTGCGGATGGCGTCGCCCTGGGCCGAACCCAGGCTGCGCCCCGCATCGGCCCCGCGCCCGTGGTCCCAGCCGCGCACGAACTCGCCGCGCAGGTCGGGCAGGGCAAAGGTCGTGCTGCCGTCGCCCGCGCCGAAGGTCGTGCCGATGGCCGCGAACAGCGCCGCGTAGGCCGCGCGCGAGACGCTCGCCCCGTCGCATTCGAGATACCCCTCGGGCGGGGCCGCCCCGGCGAAGGCCAGGACGGTGCCGGGCGCCACGGCCCCCAGCGGCGCGGGCAGGCGCCCCGCGCCGTCCAGCTGCGCCACGTTGCCGGGTTCGGCGCCCGCGTCGAGGCTGGCGGCGCTGCCCAGGTCCGCCGTGGTCGCCAGGGCGTGCTGGGTCAGGTCCTTGCCGTTGACGGCGCAGGCCCACAGCGCGCCCCAACTGCGCTGCGGCCTGCCAAGGCCCCCTTCGCCGTGGGCGCGGGGGCAGATGCTGGCGGTGGTCATGTTTCCTCCTGGATGCGTGCTCGTGTCGCGTCCAAAATCAACCCAGGGTTTTTGAAAAACGTTTGGCCCAAGCTGTCATGCGGCCATGCAGCCAGCCGTATTTCGCGGACGCGGCACTAGAGGGCCGGGATGATGTCGCCGTCCGGGTCCTGCTCGAAGAGGTGGCCCCGGCCCACGGTGACGCGGACCCAGGCCGGGGAGCCCGGCGGCTCCTGGCCCTGGCTGGGCGCCACGGCGCGGTAGGAATGGCCGTCGCTCCAGGCGACCACGGCGGGGAAGTCGTAGGCCGTGGCGGCGTCCCAGGCGGGGGCTGCGGCGGCGAAGGCCAGGGCGGCATGCTGCTCGGCCTTGTGCCCGGCGGCCTCGGCCCGGGTGGCGTCGGCCTGGGCGCCCTGGGCGGCCGTCTCGGCGCGCAGGGTGGCCGCAGCGGCGAGCACCGAGGCCTCGTCCGCCCGCTGGGCGGCGGCCAGGGCGGCGCCCTCGCTGGCCAGGGCCCCGTCGCGCGCCGCCAGGGCCGTGTCGCGCGCGGCCAAAAGCGCGGCGGGCTCCACGGCCCGCCCGGGCTCGGGGTCGGCCACGGCGTATTTCACGCAGCGGCCCAGCTCCTCCTTGAGCTGCAGGCTGATGCGCGTCAGCTTGTCGTGGGCCTTTTCGATCTCCGCGGTGTCGATGACGTCCATGTTGTTCCAGGCGCGTTCCTGGGTCAGGGGCACGTCGCTGTACAGGGTCAGGGTCTGGCCCGGGGCCGGGGGCGCGGCCATCTCCAGGGTGCCGCCGCCGGGGTCGCCCGCGCCGCGCAGGGTGTAGTCCCGGCCCAGCTCCAGCAGGGCGTCCTGCACCCCTGCCGGGGCGCCCGGGGCCGGGCTGCGCAGCACGGCCCGCACGTGGGCGTCCTCCAGGAAGGCGAACTGCGTGGGAAATTCGCGGCCCACGCCGTTGCCTTCGTAGCGGGCCTTGATGATTTGCGATTCCACTGTCACTGTGATTCCTCCTTGGGCTGGGTGCGCGCGGCCCGGGCGGGCCCGCCGAAGCAGGCCGCAGACCTAGCACCGCCGCCACGGGCCCGGGCGCCAGCTGTGCAGCCTGGCGCCTACCGGGGCCGAAAAGGAGTCAGCAGCGGGGAATCAAAGGAAATATTTCTTTCTGGATCGGCGCGGAGAATTTATATTTCCGATTCACTCAATCGAAAAAATAAATCACAAGGCGCGCCACACGCCCCGACGGGCCCGGCGGATGGGGCCGCCGCACGGCGCAGGCAACGGAGCGTGGGGCGGCCCGGGGGCGCTCAGAGGCGGCGCGGGCCCCACAGAGGTGCCGCAGCAGGACGCGGGGTTTCCAGGAGTGCTGCGGGGCGGGCACGCATTCCGCAGGAGAACGCGGGGCAGGACCGCAAGGACCGGGCGGCCCGCAGGCTGTTCACCGTGCGCCCAGGCGTTGCGAGGGCCCGGGGAGGCCGCAAGAGCCGGGCGCACAGGGCGCAAAAAAGCCAACGCAACGGGACGCACCCGCGCGTTGGCTCCGCGTCCGGACGAAATGGGGACTTTTTCCTTGACCGCCGCCGCCAGTGGGGTAGACCGGCGGACCCGGGCGGCCTAGTGGCCGCCGTGCTGCTTGATGCGGTACAGGGCCGTGCCGACGATGACCGCCATGTAGATGAAGATCAGGGACACGCCCAGATAGCCCTGGGGGCTGCTGTGCAGCATGTTGGTGGCGAGTTCGAAAACGACGCTCATGGCATGGCTCCTTCGTTGGCGTTGGAAAACTCAAATTGTCTGAAACCATGAAAATGTCAAGGGCCAGGCCCTGGGAAAACAGCCGATGAGCGAAAAATTTCACAAGGACGCGGAGCTGGAGCTGACCGTGGACAAAATGGCCTTCGGCGGCCAGGGGCTGGCCCGGGTGGACGGGTTCGTGGTCTTCGTGGACGGCGCCCTGCCCGGCAGCCGGGTGCTGGCCCGGGTGACCAAGCCCGGCAAGCGCTTCGCCCAGGCCGAGACCGTGCGCGTGCTCGACCCCGGGCCCCACGCCGTGGAGCCCTTCTGCCCGCATTTCGGCAAGTGCGGCGGCTGCCTGTTCCAGGACCTGGACTACGCCGAGCAGCTGCGCTGCAAGACCGGGCACGTAGCCGACGCCCTGGCCCGCCTGGGCGGCGCGCGGGGCTTCACCGTGCACCCCGCCCTGCCCTCGCCCGCCACCCGCCGCTTCCGCAACAAGATGGAGTTCGCCTTTGCCGGGGGCGGCGCGCGGCTGGCCCTGGGCCTGCACCGGCGCGGGTCGGCCTCGGTGGTCAACGTGGAGCACTGCGCGCTGCAGGCCGAGCCGTGCATGGACGTGGTGCGCCACGCGCGCGAGTTCTGCCGCCAAGTGGGCGTTCCGGCCTACGACGCGCGCACCCGGCGCGGGGTCTGGCGCTTCCTGGTCGTGCGCCGCTCCGAGGCCACGGGCCAGGCCCTGGCCCACGTCATCACCGGGCCGGGGCCCGACGGCGGCGCCGCACGCGCACTGTGCGAAGACCTGCTGGCCGCCTTCCCGGCCCTGGCGGGCGCCGTGCATTCCGTGCGCGCCAACAACGCCGCCGTGGCCCAGGGCGAGCGCCAGGTGGCGGCCCACGGCCAGCCGTGGATCGAGGAACGCCTGCTGGGCCTGAGCTTCCGCATCTCGCCCGATGCCTTCTTCCAGACCAACACCCCCGGGGCCGAGGCCCTCTACGGCGCGGCCCTGGAGCTGGCCGGGCTCACGGGCGCCGAGGCCGTGCTCGACCTGTACTGCGGGGTGGGCGGGCTGGCCCTGGCCGCCGCCGGGCGCGCCGCGCGGGTCACGGGCATCGAGGTCCACGCCCCCGCCGTAGAGGACGCCCAGGGCAACGCGCAGCGCAACGGCCTGGGCAACTGCACCTTCCTGGCCGGAGACGCCGGGGCGCTGCTGGCCGGGCTGGACCACGTGCCCGACGTGGCTTTCGTGGACCCGCCGCGCGCGGGCATGGCCCCGCAGGCCGTGGCGGCCCTGGCGGCCCTGGGGCCGCGCCGGGTGGTCTACGTGTCGTGCAACCCCGCGACCCTGGCCCGCGACGTGGCCCTGCTGGCCGAGGGCGGCTACGCCCTGGCCGAGGTCCGGCCCGTGGACCTGTTTCCCCACAGCCCGCACATCGAATGCGCGGCGCTGCTGGAGCGGGGCGGGGCGGCCTGAGCGAAGGGCCGTCGGGCCGGATGGACGGGCGGCGCCGTGCCCTGCGGCAGCAGGGCGGCCTGCCCGGCCAGGAGGGGCGGGGCGGACGCGGCCAGCGAGGCTGCACCCGGCCAGCCCTCCGGGCCGGGCGCCTCGCCAGCCTGCGGCCGGATGGCCCGGCCGGGAGGCGCGGCGCAAAACAGGCCGAAATCCCGCCCCGCACCCCGGCTGAATGGTTGAAATGATGCGCGTTCCAGTGTAAGTGAAATTTTCCTCAACCAAGCAAGGAGCGCGACATGGACTTCCTGTTCTTCATCCTCGGCATCTTCCTGGTGGGCTGCTGCCTGTTCTACATCAAGCAGTCCTGGAAGAACGGCGAGTACTAGGCTGCGGGCCCGGCAACGGGCCGCCCGCCCCTTTCGCCCCCGCTGGCCCACCTCATGCGGCCGCTCACCGGAGCTGCCGCGTGATGTTTGGCGCCGCGCTCTGGGCCCCTGATACCATCGCGTGTTGCGGCGTGTGTGGGGGGGGTGGTTTTGGACGGCGAGCGTTCCCCCGCCTGAGGCAAAAAAACTCACCCGATTTTTCCTTGATGCCCCCGTAGCGTAAAATTTACGTACAATTTTTACGTTAACGACCGCCAAAAGCAACCGCGCCGCTTCTTTTCCCCACACCCCGTGCTGCCGCCAGCCGGGCACCTCCACCGGCACCGCTCACGAAAAGCCCCGGAGGGAACGCGGCTCAACTTTCAGCCGTGAAAGAAAACACAGGAAAATTTTCAACCCGCCCCTGCCAATGTAAAGAAAAGGCCAAAACTTTACATTAGAACTCTTCGACAGACTCAGCGCCCTCCACCTGCCCCTCTCCCGCATCGGCCTTCTCCCGGAACAAGTCCAGATACGCTTCGTACCTGTAGACCTTGTACCGTTGCCGCCCTGTGGCCTCCGAAAGCAGGCCGATCGCCTCGAAATCCTTCACCAGGGCACCAGCCGTGGGCCTGGAAACTTGAAGCCCCTCAGCGATGTTTGCAATGGACAGGACCGGACGTGCGTACAGCATATCGAGCAATTGCAAGCCGTTGCTACTGCGCCCACCCAGTTTGGAGAGCACCAGGGCGCGGCTGGAGTCGCGAAGACGCATTATCTCCTTGAACGTGGCAATGCCCTTGCGCGACGTGTCCCGGATAGCAACCAGAAAGAAACGCACCCATTGGCCGATATCGTTGGACTCCCGGACGACGGTAAGCGCATCATAGTACTTGCCCTTGTGGCGCTCCAAGTACGCCGAGAGGTACAACGATGGGCGGATCAACAGGCCTTTGCTCATCAGATACAACGTAATGAGCAGCCGCCCGATCCTGCCGTTGCCATCAAGGAACGGGTGAATCGTCTCGAACTGATAGTGGCTGATGGCCACCCGGATGAGGTGCGGGACGTCGATTTGCTCGTCATGCCAGAACTTTTCCAAGTCGCTCAGCAGTCCCGGCAGCTCCGTGTGGTGCGGAGGGATGAAGACCGCATCGCTCAGGGTTGCGCCCCCGATCCAGTTCTGGGAGCGGCGGAACTCCCCCGGGGTTTTGCGCTCACCCCGGACGCCGTCGAGGAGCACTCCGTGCGTCTCGCGCAACAGGCGCATGGAAAGGGGCAGCGTTTCCAACGCACCCCGCGCCATGGAGATGGCCCGGATGTAGTTCTGGACCTCCTGCCAATCATCCTTGCGCTCGGCGTCGATATAGACCTTGTCCATGAGTACTTCATCGATCTCGGTCTTGGTGCCCTCGATCTTGCTCGACGTGTTGGCCTCCTTCACGATGTGCATCATGATAAAGCGGTCCACGTCCGGGACAATCAGGGAAAAGGCATTGAGCTCCGCGAGGGAACGCGTTGCACCCTCAAGGAGCGTATTGATCCGCGGGTCTTCCCACAGCCACTGGCGGTCCACCAAGGCTGGTGAAAAACTTTTGTACCGGTATTGCTGGACATACCTGCCAGACGTAAACGCTTCGAACTTCATGCACTCCCCCTTTCCTCGCCGCGCCCCGGTCCGGGCCCCTACACCGCCACCCACTCCTGCCAGGCGGGCCACCCGGCCACGTGGGCGGCCATTTCGGCGTAGCCCGTGCTGGCGGGGTGTATGCCGTCGTTGGCGGCCACGTCGGCCAGGTACGCGCCCGAGGACACCAGCCGCCCGAACATGTCGAAGTAGCCCACGCCCCTGCGGGCGCAGACCGTGCCCAGCTCACGGTTGATCTCGCGGATGCGCGCCGTCAGCTCGCCCGAGGCCACGGGCGGCGGGCCGACAAAGAGCACCTCGTGGGCCGCCAGGGCCTGGTCGAGCAGGGTCTCGGCGTTGGCCACCGTGTCCGCCAGGGGCAGGTTGCGGCGCCCGTCGCGGTCTGCGGCGTCGGCCACGCCGAAGGAGAACACCAGCCGCGTGGCGGCCCCGGGCAGGGCGCGGCGCGCGGCCTCGTCCCGCCAGCGGGCCAGGATGTCGGCGCTGGAATGGCGCCGCGCGCCCAGGTTGTAGCAGGTCAGGGCCCGGCCCCGGGCCAGGGCCTGCACGCAGATGCGCCCGGCCCAGCCCAGGCAGGCCGCGTCGCCCGTGCCCAGGGTCAGGGAATCGCCGAAAAAGCAGATGACCATGGCGTCCTCCTGGCCCTGGTATAGCCCCCGGGGCCCGCGCCCGCAACCGGGAGCCATACGGCCCCGGCCCTCTGCAGTCCCAGGCCATCCGGCCCCCTCGCTCAGGGCAAAACCTTGCCCCCGCCCTCGCCCAGGCATATAGATGGCACCGGAATCTTCGGTCTGGGGGGCGCCCCCGTCATCTCCAGGCCGGGGAGCAGAGCGGGGCGCCTCGCTGCCTGCCTTCCTCCTCTGCCTTGCGGCGGACTCCGCCCCTGTGCTCCTTTTGGGGCAGGCCCGCCGCACTCACCGCCGCACCCACCGCGCCGCAGCCCGCGCCCTTCGCCGCCCCGCCCCTTCTTGACAAAACCGCACCGCGCGGCTATGGCTCGTGTTCATCATGCGCAACTCCGCCAGCCAGACCGCCCTTTCGGGCCTGTGGTGGCGGCTCTGGTAGCAGAGCCGCGCGAGTTGCGTTTGGATCACCGGAACGGAAAGAACCCAAGCACCCCCATCGACCGCGGCAGGACCACCGGCTGCGGTTTTTCAATGCTCCGCCGCCGGTGGCGGCCCCGCAAAGGAGCATGATGCCCATGACCACCACTCCCGATGCCAACGGCTTTTTCGGCGCCCATGGCGGCCGCTTCCTGCCGCCGGACCTCGTCCCGGTGATGGACGAGCTGACCCGGGCCTTCGAGCGCTACCGCGACGACCCCGAGTTCCTCCGCGAGTTCGACTACTACCAGCGTCACTTCACGGGCCGCCCCTCGCCGCTGTATTTCTGCGCCAACCTCTCCCGCCGCCTGGGCGGAGCCAAGATCTACCTGAAGCGCGAGGACCTGAACCACCTGGGCGCCCACAAGGTCAACAACACCGTGGGCCAGATCCTGCTGGCCCGGCGCATGGGCAAGAAAAAGATCATCGCCGAGACCGGCGCGGGCCAGCACGGCGTGGCCACCGCCGCCACCGCCGCGCTCATGGGCATGCAGTGCACCATCCACATGGGCGCCGAGGACATCGAGCGCCAGAAGCTCAACGTCTTCCGCATGGAGATGATGGGCGCGCGCGTGGTGCCCGCCATGAGCGGCCAGCGCACCCTCAAGGAGGCCGTGGACGAGGCCCTGGCCGCCTGGGTCCAGGACGCGGACAACACCTACTACCTGCTGGGCTCCGCCGTGGGGCCGCACCCCTACCCGATGATGGTCCGCCATTTCCAGTCCGTCATCGGCCGCGAGGCCCGCGAACAGATCCTCGAGTTGGAAAGCCGCCTGCCGCACACGGTCATCGCCTGCGTGGGCGGCGGCTCCAACGCCATCGGCCTGTTCTCCGCCTTCCTGGACGACGCGGACGTGGCCATCCAGGGCGTGGAGCCCTCGGGGCGCGGGCTGACCCCCGGCGACCACGCCGCCACCCTGACCCTGGGCACCCCCGGCGTGCTGCACGGCTTCAGCTCCTACATGCTCCAGGACGAGCACGGCGAGCCCGCCCCGGTCTATTCCATCTCCGCCGGGCTGGACTACCCCAGCGTGGGCCCCGAGCACAGCCACCTGAAGGACATCGGCCGCGCCAGCTACGTCACCGCCAGCGACGCCGACGCCGTGGACGCCTTCTTCACCCTCTCGCGCACCGAGGGCATCATCCCGGCCCTGGAGTCGGCCCACGCCCTGGCCCAGGCCATGCGCCTGGCCCCGACCCTGCCCGCCGACGCCGTGATCCTGGTCAACCTCTCGGGCCGCGGCGACAAGGACGTGGCCCAGATCGAGCGCATGCTGCGCGCCGGGGAGATCAGCGCCCCCCGCTAGCCTCGCCCCGCAGGTTCCGGGCGGGCGCCCCCGCGCCCGCCCGGAACCTGTGACACCGCAATTTTTCCACCCCGCACCGCTTTACTCCTTCCACTTCAATCGGATATATTCTCCTCTCCGGGACCACCACAAGGCATCATGACGCACCATCCCCCTGCCCAGGCCATCCTCGCCTCCGCCGTGCGCCCCGCGACCGGCGCTGTTTCCCTGTTCGAGCTCGTAGGCGGGCTCTCCGCCGCCCTGGACCTCATCAGCCCCCAGGTGGTGGACCATCACCTGCGCGTGGCCTTCCTGGCCTCGCGCCTGGCCGGACACATGGGCCTGCCCGCACGCGACGTGGCCGACACGATCTTCGCCGGGCTGCTGCACGACGTGGGCGCCTTCTCGCTGCAAACCCGCCTGGACACCCTGGCCTTCGAGACCGACAGCGTGGAGCACGCCTTCGTGGGCTGGATGCTGCTGCGCCGCTTCGCGCCCCTGACCGGGGTGGCGGGCATCGTGCGCTGGCACCACCAGCGCTTCGACGAGGCCGACCAGGCCGACGCCGACCCGCGCACCCTGCTCCTGGCCGGGCTCGTGCATATCGCCGACCGCCTGGACATCCTGCTGCGTCATGCGGGCCCGGCCTGCAACGACCCCAAGGCCCTGCGCCTGCGCCTGGAGCAGGGCGCGGGCCAGATGTTCGACCCCCTGGCCGTGCAGGCCGCCAGCGAGCTGCTGTGCACCACCACCCTGGCCGAGGACGCCGCCGCCCCGGCCCCGAGCCTCATGGCCGGGATGCGCGCCCTGGCCGCACCCGCCGACCTGCGCCTGGACGTGGCGGCCCTGGTGGAATTCTCCGGGCTCATGGCCCAGGTCATCGACTTCCGCTGCCGCTTCACGGCCACGCACTCGCGCGGGGTGGCCGCCACGGGCCGCTCCCTGGCGCTGCTGGCGGGCATGGCCCCCGGCGAGGCCGAAATGCTCTACGTGGCGGGCAACCTGCACGACATCGGCAAGCTGGCCGTGCCCCGGCGCCTGCTGGAGAAAAAGGAACCCCTGACCGAGGACGAATTCGAGGCCATCAAGAGCCACGCCGCCCATTCCGACGCCATCCTCACGCGCATCCCCGGGCTGGCCCCCGCCGGGCTCTGGGCCGCGCGGCACCACGAGCGCCTGGACGGCGGCGGCTACCCCCACCGCCTGGGCGCCGAGAATCTGGACACCGGCTCCCGCGTGCTGGCCGTGGCCGACGTGTTCACGGCGCTGACCGAGGACCGGCCCTACCGCGCGGGCATGACCCGCCCCCAGGCCGCCGGGGTGCTCGGCTCCATGGCCGGGCGCAAGGCCCTGGACCCCGCCCTGGTGGCCCTGCTGCTCGACCACTACGACACCGCCGACGCCACGCGCACCAGCGAGCAGGACCTGGCCCGCCAGGACTTCCTGACCTTTTCCGCCGCCCGGCCCTAGCGGGCGGCCAGGAATCCGCAGGCCCCAGGCGGCCCTGGCGCGCCCTGGCGCAACAGCGCGGTCCGGGCACTGCGCGGCGGGGCGGCGGGGCGCCGTCCGTTGCCCGGCCCTGGCGGCTTCGGGCCGCACGCCCGCAGGGCGCCCCTGCGCCGCCCCCCCCGGGCCCATTGCCCTGCCAGGGCAAACGCGCTACCCTGCCCCGAGCATGGAAACCACGCCCGCACCCATGGTCCGGGTCCAGCATGTGTCGCACAACTTCGGCGCGCACTGGGCCCTGCGCAACGTCAGCTTCTCCCTGCCCAAGGGCGGCTTCCTGTTCCTGTCCGGCCCGTCTGGCGCGGGCAAGACCACCCTCTTGCGCCTGTTGCACGGCGCGCTGCCCCTGGCGCGCGGCGCCGCCGAGGTTGCCGGGTTCCAGCTCAAGGGCCTGCCCGCGCGGCATATTCCCCAACTGCGCCGCCAGGTGAGCGTGGTCTTCCAGGACTTCCGCATCCTGCCCGCGCGCAGCGTGGCCGACAACGTGGCCCTGCCCCTGGAGGTCCGCGCCACGCCCCGGGCCACCATCCGCAAGCGCGTGAGCGCCGTGCTGCGCAGCCTGGGGCTGGACGACAAGGCCCTATGCCCCTGTGCGCGCCTTTCCGGCGGCGAGCAGCAGCGCGTGGCCATCGCCCGGGCCATCGTGGTCAACCCCCAGCTGCTGCTGGCCGACGAGCCCACCGGCAACCTCGACCGCGCCCTGGCCCTGCATCTCATGGAAGTCTTCAAGCAGTTCAACACCTTCGGCACGACCATCGTCCTGGCGACCCACAACCGCGACGTGGTGGCCGCCGTGCCCGGGGCGCGGCTCCTGGAGCTGACGGACGGACGCATCACCGCCGCCAACTGGCGCGCCGCCGACCTGGAAGTCGCCCCCCAGGGCGGCCCCGAGGACGGCCCGGCCTGCCCGGCCCCCCGGAGGGCGTCATGATCGCCCGGCTGGCGCGCCTTATCCTGCGCGGGGTGGCCGACCTGGGCCGCAACCCCCTGGCCCAGGCCCTGGCCCTGGGCGCCGTGACCCTCACGGCCTTCCTGGCCGGGCTGTTCCTGCTGCTGCTGGTCAACCTCAACCAGGCCCTGCTTTCCGCCGGGGGCGAGTTCGTCTTCCAGGTCTACTGGGCGTCCGACGCGCCCCTGGACACCGTGCGCGCCCAATGGCAGGAGCTGGACGCCCTGCCCGGCTTCCACGCCAAGACCACCTACACCCCCGACCAGGCCCTGGCTGAGCTGGGCGTGGCCCTGCAGGGCGGGGCCGAGGCCCTCAAGACGCTGCCCGGCGGCGGCCTGCCGCCCACGGCGGTGGTCAGCCTGCACGCCCCGGGGGCCGACCCCGCCGAGTTCGTGCAGCAGACCCTGCGCGCCCTGCAAGGGCTGCCCGGGGTGGCCGACATCCACTACAGCGCCCTGCAGGTGGACCTGGCCCGCTCCTGGCAGCGCTTCGCCCGCACGGTGCTCTGGCCGCTCATCGGCCTGCTCGGGCTCACGGGGGCGCTGGTGGTGGGCAATACGTTGCGCCTGGCCCTGGCCGGGCGGCGCGACGAGGTGGAAATCCTGCGCCTGGTGGGCGCCGGGCGCTGGTACATCCAGCTGCCGCTGCTGGTGGGCGGCGCGGTGCAGGGCCTGCTGGGCGGAGTTCTGGCCCTGGGGCTGCTGGCCCTGGCGCACCTGGCCCTGGCCGATCTGGCCGCCACCCCGCCCCTGCACATGGCCTTCACCTTCCTGCCCCTGGCCCACTGCCTGGCCCTGCTGGCGGGCATGACCCTGGTGGGCGTGCTCTCCAGCCTTGTGGCGCTGCGCGAATAATCCATGCTATGGTGGGGCCGGAGGCGGTCCCATGTTCGAGCAGACCTTCGTCTTCGGCACCCTGGCCATGGCCCTGGCGCTCTTCATCCACGGCGGGCTGCGCTACGATCTGGTGGCGCTGCTGGCGCTTTTGGCCGTGGTCCTGGCCGGGGTGGCCCCGGCGCAGACGGCCTTTTCCGGCTTCGGCCATCCGGCGGTGGTCACCGTGGCCGCCGTGCTGGTCATCAGCCGGGGCCTAGCCAAGGCTGGCGTCGTGGACGCCCTGGCCCGCAGGCTGGAATTCCTGGGCTCCAACCTCACGGTGCAGATCACCGCCCTCACCGCCCTGGTCCTGGTGGCCTCGGGGTTCATGAACAACGTCGGCGCCCTGGCCCTGCTCATGCCCGTGGCCGTGCGCCTGGCCCGCTCGCACAACCGCCCGCCCTCGCGCTTCCTCATGCCCCTGGCCTTCGGCTCGCTGCTGGGCGGGCTGACCACCCTCATCGGCACCCCGCCCAACCTGATCCTCTCGGCCTTCCGCCAGGAGGCCACGGGCCAGGCCTACCGGATGTTCGACTTCCTGCCCGTGGGCGCGGGCACGGCCCTGGCCGGGCTGGCCTTCATCGCCCTGGGCGGCTGGCGGCTCATCCCCAGCCGCGAGGGCGAGGGCCGCGACGACCTCTTCCACATCGACGCCTACCTGACCGAGGTCCGCGTGGGCGACGACTCGCCCCTGGTCGGCACCCGGGTGGGCGAGGTGGAGCATCTGCCCGAGGTGGATGTGCTGGTGGTGGGGCTGGTGCGCGCGGGCCGCGTGCTGGGCACCCCGGCGGACCGCGAAATTCTCGCCCCCGGCGACGTGCTGCTGGTGGAGGCCGCCCCCGCCGACCTGGAGCGCCTGCTGGAGACCGCGCGCCTGGAGCTGCGCGCCAGCAAGGACATCTGCACCCGCCTGTTCCAGGAGGACGCCCAGGCCGGGCCCGTGCCCCGGACCCCGGACCCCGACTGCGAAACCTACCGCGAGACCTCGCACATGGAGCTCATGGAGGCGGTGGTCGGCGTGAACTCGCGCCTGGTGGGCCGCACCGTGCGCGACCTGGCCCTGCGCCACCGCCACGGGGCGAACCTGCTGGCCGTCTCGCGCCAGGGCCAGCCCATCCGCAGGCGCCTGCGCAACGTGCGCTTCCGGCCCGGCGATGTGCTGCTGCTCCAGGGCATGGCCCAGGACATGGCCCCGGCCCTGCCCGCCCTGGGGCTTTTTCCCCTGGCCGAACGCGAACTGCGCCTGACGCGACCCTCGGGCGGGCCCCTGGCCGTGGGGCTCTTCGCGGCGGGCATCGCCGCCGCCACCTTCGGCCTGCTGCCCGTGCACATCGCCCTCACGGCGGCGGCGGCGGGCATGATCCTGGCGCGCGTGCTGAGTCTGCGCGAGGCCTACGACAGCATCGAATGGCCCGTCATCGTGCTGCTGGGCGCCATGTTCCCCGTGGGCGAAGCCCTGGAGGCCACGGGCGGCGCCGCCACCGTGGCCGACGCCCTCATGGCCGCCACCGGCGCGGGCGGCCCGGCCCTGGCCCTGGCCGTCTTGCTGGTGGGCACCATGGCCCTGTCCAACGTCATCAACAACGCCGCCGCCGCCGTGCTCATGGCGCCCATCGCCCTGCGCGTGGCCGCGGGCTTCGGCGCGCCCATGGACCCGTTCCTCATGGCCGTGTGCGTGGGCTGCTCCACGCCCTTCCTCACGCCCATCGGCCACCAGTCCAACACCCTGGTCATGGGCCCGGGCGGCTACCGCTTCGGCGACTACTGGCGCCTGGGGCTGCCGCTGTCCGTCCTGGTGCCCCTGGTGGCCGTGCCGCTGATCCTGCTGGTCTGGCCGCTGTAGGCGGCCCGCAGGTCAGCCGTTCCAGCCGTGGCGCGCGCCGGTCATGGACTCGATGTCCAGGCGCATCACGCAGGTCTTGGCCAGCACTGCTTCCGGAAAGGCCTCGTCGGGGTACTCGTCCTCGGTGTAGTGGGCCATGATCGCCCGCAGCCCCGCGCGCTTCTCGGCCACGGTTTCCAGCACCACCACGCGCCCGAAGCCCACGATGCTCTTGAACTTCATGCTGAAGCCGCAGGGCTTGTCGTCCTCGATGAGCGCCACGTCCGTCTCCAGCTCGAAGCACACCCGGGGGTCCGCGCGCAGCGTTTCGGCCTTGCGCCCCTTGCACGAGGAATGCAGGTACAGGCAGCCCCCGCCGATCCCATAGTTCATGGGCACCACGTACGGCCCGTCGGGGCCGGCCATGCCCAGCCGCAGGATCTGCGCCTTGCGCAACACATGGGCCAACTCCTCGGGGTTCGTAATCCGCCGCTCGGGCTTGCGTTCGATCATCGCCTTCTTCTCCAGGGTTGTGGCAGGCTTCGGGATGCGCCCACTCTAGGCCACCCGCCCCCCGGGCGCAATGGCGGCGCGGGGGCGGCGGTGGCGCACGCAGAGGCCGGAGGCGGCGGCGCCCCGCGTCCGGCGCCCCCCTTGTCCGGTTCTGCTTCCCCTTGCCCCGGCGCACCCCCGTGTTGACAAGCGCCGGGCTTTGGCGTTTGGTTTTGCGTTTGTTCAACCGCGAGGAGGCGATTGGGTATGGGCGACATCCGCAGGGTTCGGCCCGAGGTCGAGGGGTTCGAGGCGTACACGCCGGGGCTGACCATCGACGCCATCAAGGCCCGCTACGGCCTGGGCTCGGTGATCAAGATGGCCTCCAACGAGAACCCGCTGGGCACCTCGCCGGTGGTGCAGAAGGTGCTGTGCGACAAGGCCGGGCTGGCCTTCCGCTACGCCCAGGCGGGCACGCCCCGGCTGGCGGCGGCCATTGGCGCGCACCACGGCCTGCCTGCCGGGCGCGTGGTGGCGGGCAACGGGTCCGACGAGATCATCGACCTGCTCATCCGCGTCAAGGCCCGCCCCGGGCGCGACAATATCATCGCCTTCAAGCCGTGCTTTTCCATGTACAAGCTCCAGGCCCGGCTGTGCGGGGTGGAATTCCGCCAGACGCCCCTGCGCGAGGACTTCAGCTTCGACCCGGGCGCCCTGCTGGCCCTGGCCGACGAGAACACGGCCATCTGCTTCGTGACCACGCCGGACAACCCCTCGGGCTACGCCCCGCCGGTGGCCATGCTCGAGCGGCTGGCCCGCGAGCTGCCCCCGCAGTGCCTGCTGGTGCTCGACGAGGCCTACATGGACTTCGCCGAGCCGCAGCAGGCCTACTCCCTGCTGCCCCGGCTGGAGGAGTTCCCCGGCGTGGCGGTGCTGCGCACCTTCTCCAAGATGTACGGGCTGGCCGGGCTGCGCCTGGGCTACGGGCTCCTGCCCGAATGGCTGGCGGACTACTGCCTGCGGGTCAAGCCGCCCTTCTCGGTGAACATCCTGGCCGAGGAGGCGGGCATCGCCGCGCTGGCCGATGGCGATTTCGTACGCGCCACGCTCCAGGCCGTGCGCGAGGGCCGCGAGTACCTTTCGCGCGAGCTGGGGGCCCTGGGCTGCCGGGTCTGGCCGTCGCAGGCCAACTTCTTCATCATGGAGCTGCCCCGGGGCGCGAAGCTGGACGCCGGGGGCGTCTTCGAGGCGCTCTTGGCGCGCGGGATCATCCTGCGGCCCCTGGTCAGCTACGGCATGCCCTCGGCGCTGCGCGTGAGCGTGGGCAACGCCTTCGAGAACGCCGAGCTGGTGCGCCACCTGGGCGAGGTGCTGGCATGAGCGCGCCGCGCGTGGTGACCCTGGACGGCCCGGCGGGCGTGGGCAAGACGACCCTGGCCCGGCGCGTGGCCGAGGCGTTGGGGCTGGCCTACCTGGACACGGGGGCCATGTTCCGCGCCACGGCCCTGGCCCTGGGGCCCGGCGCGCGCGAGCTGCCCGAGGCCGAGTTGCGCGCGCGGCTGGCGGGGCTGGATTTCGGCCTGTCGGGCGGCGGGGCGGCCTCGGTGCTGCGCCTGAACGGGCGGGCCGTGGGCGACGAGGTGCGCACCGAGCAGGTGGGCATGATGGCCTCGGACGTGGCGACCCTGCCGGTGGTGCGCGAGTTCCTCAAGGCGGCCCAGCGCGCCGTGGGCCGGGCCACGGCCCTGGTGGCCGAGGGCCGCGACATGGGCACGGTGGTCTTCCCCGAGGCCGCGCACAAGATCTTCCTGGACGCGGCGCCCGAGGTCCGCGCCCGGCGGCGCTGCGAGCAGCTGCGCGCCATGGGCGCCCCGGCGGACCTGGCGGCCATCACCGAGCAGATCCGCGCCCGCGACCACCAGGACCGCAACCGCGCCGTGGCCCCCCTGCGCCCCGCGCCCGACGCCGTGGTCATCGACACCGGCGCCCTGGACATCGACGGCGTATTCGCCGCCATCATGGCCGCCCTGGGCCGGGCCTGAGGCAGGGAAGCCGCAGCCCGGCACCGGACCCGCCCAGGCCCGCCCGGCAGCCTGACGCAAGGCCTGCCCTGCCCCGGGGCCGCCCGGGAAGCCGTCTCCCCGATGCCCGGTGCGCAGAGCGCCCGCCCTCCGGTGCCCGAGCCCGGCACGGCACGGCGCGGGCGCCCCAGGTCCTGCGACCGCGACCCCGGCGCCGGAAGCCCGCCCCCCGGGGCCGGGCCCACGAACTGCGCGCGCACCCGCCCCACGGCACGACGGGCCCTTGACGCCGCCCCGCACGGGCACTATCCTTTTGCTGCAAATGATTTTCATATTCAGACTGGCGCGCCGCTCCCGGCGCGCCCAGCGAGGACGACCATGAGCAATTTCGCCGATCTGGCCCTGGTGCTGGCCATCGTGGCCATTGCGGGGGTATACCTGTACCGCCGCCTCAAAAAGCAACGCCAGGGCGGCGGCTGCTGCGGCTGCGACGGCTGCGACGATTCGGGCGGCGGGGCCTGCCCCTCACAGGGCCAGGGCCAGGGCCTGGGCGACCATCGCCCCAGGGACTGATCCGCCGCAACCGGCGCGCCGCCGCGCGCCGCGCCAAGGAGACCCCATGAGCGACGACACACCCGCCACCGCGCGCCTCACGGCGCCCGTGGAAGGGATGCACTGCGCGGCGTGCTCCGCGCGCATCGAGCGCGTGGTAGGCGCCATGGACGGCGTGCGCGAGGTCAGCGTCAACCTGGCCAGCGAGACCATGAACCTGGCCTACGACCCCGGGACCCTGAGCCCGGAGGCCGTGGCCCGCCGCGTGGCGGACCTGGGCTTCAGCGTGACCCTGCCCCCCGCGCCCGGAGCCGCCGGGGCGCCCGAAAGTCCGGACGGCCTGCCCGGCGAGGAGACCCTGGACCTGGCCATCGGCGGCATGCACTGCGCGGCGTGTTCCGCGCGCATCGAGCGCGTGGTGGGCGCCATGGACGGCGTACTGGCCGCCGAGGTCAGCCTGGCGGGCGAGACGGGCCGTTTCCGCTTCGAGCCCGCCCGGGTGTCGCGCCGCGACATCCGCGCCACAATCCGCGAACTGGGCTTCGAGTCGCGCATCATGACCCCCGGGGCCGGGCCGGACCTCTTCGAGGAGCGCCGCCGCGAGGCCCTGGCCCGGCTGGACGCCACCCGGCGCCGCCTGATCCCGGCCTTCGCCTTTGCCGCGCCGCTGCTGGTGCTCTCCATGGGCCACATGGCCGGGCTGCCCCTGCCCGTGTGGCTCGACCCCATGCACAACCCCCTGGGCTTCGCCCTGGCCCAGCTGGCCCTGACCCTGCCCGTGGTCTGGTCGGGCCGCCATTTCTACCTGCGCGGGCTGCCGAACCTCTGGCGCCGCCAGCCGGACATGGACTCCCTGGTGGCCGTGGGCACCGGCGCGGCCCTGGTGCACAGCCTGTGGGCCACCCTGCTGGTGGCCCTGGGGGTGGACCCGCAGACCCACGCCATGGACCTCTACTACGAGTCCGCGGCGGTGCTCATCGCCATGATCTCCCTGGGCAAGTATTTCGAGGCCCGCTCGCGGCTGCGCACCTCCGACGCCATCCGCGCGCTGATGCGCCTGGCGCCGGACACGGCGACCCTGGTCGGCCCCGGCGGCGAGCACACCACCGTAGCCCTGGACGAGGTGGAGCCCGGGGACGTGGTGCTGGTGCGCCCGGGCGAGCGCGTGCCCGTGGACGGCGCGGTGGTGGCGGGCGGCAGCGCGGTGGACGAGTCCATGCTCACCGGCGAGCCCCTGCCCGTGAGCAAGAACCCCGGCGACACCGTGACCGGCGGGACCATGAACACCACCGGCGCGCTCACCGTGCGCGCGGCCCGCGTGGGCCAGGATACGGTGCTGGCACGCATCATCCGCCTGGTGCAGCAGGCCCAGGGCTCCAAGGCGCCCATTTCCGGGCTGGCCGACCGCATCAGCTTTTATTTCGTGCCCGCCGTCATCGCCGTGGCCATCGTCTCCGGGCTGGCCTGGCTGCTGGGCACGGGCGACACGGCCCTGGCGCTGCGCATCTTCATCGCCGTGCTGGTCATCGCCTGCCCCTGCGCCATGGGCCTGGCCACGCCCATGTCCATCATGGTCGGCACCGGGCGCGGCGCGCAGCTCGGGGTGCTGGTCAAGAGCGGCGCGGCCTTGCAGACCGCCGAGTCCGTGCGCGCCGTGGTCTTCGACAAGACCGGCACCCTGACCCATGGCCAGCCGGTGCTCACGGACATCACGCCCCTGCCCGGCTGCGGGCTGGGCGAAGACCGCCTGCTGGCCCTGGCCGCCGGGGTGGAGCGCACCTCGGAGCATCCCCTGGCCCTGGCCATTGTCCGCGCCGCCCAGGACCGCGGGCTGGAGCTGCCCGAGCCCGGAGGCTTCCAGGCCCTGGCCGGACGCGGGGTCTCGGCCTCCATTGACGGCCACGCCCTGCTGCTGGGCAACGCGGCGCTCATGGACGAGCACGAGGTGGCCGGGCGCGACGAGCCCGCCGCCGCGCGCGCCGCCGAGGAACTCTCCGCCCAGGGCAAGACCGCCCTGTACCTGGCGCTGGACGGACGGCTGGTGGCGCTCTTGGCCGTGGCCGACACTCTGCGGCCCGAGGCGCCCGCCGTGGTGGCGCGTCTGCGGGCCCTGGGGCTGCGCGTGGTCATGCTCACGGGCGACAACGCCGTCACGGCCCGGGCCATGGCCGCCCAGGCGGGCATCGACGAGGTGCTGGCCCAGGTCCGCCCCGAGGACAAGGAAGCCCGCGTGCGCGAGATCCAGGCCCAGGGCCTGCCCGTGGCCATGGTCGGCGACGGCATCAACGACGCCCCGGCCCTGGCGCGGGCCGACCTGGGCATGGCCATGGGCTCGGGCATCGACGTGGCCGTGGAGTCCGGCGACGTGGTGCTCATGCACGCCGACCTGCACGGGGTGCTCACAGCCCTGGAGCTGGCCCGGGCCACCATGGGCAACATCCGCCAGAACCTGTTCTGGGCCTTCGCCTTCAACACCCTGGGCATCCCCGTGGCCGCCGGGCTGCTGCACCTCTTCGGCGGCCCGACCCTGAACCCCATGCTCGCAGGCACGGCCATGGCCCTGTCGTCGGTGACGGTGGTCAGCAACGCGCTGCGCCTGCGCCTGTTCCGGCCCTCGGCGCGCTGAGGCGCCCGGGGCGCGCCTGAAAAACGGGCGGGGCCCGGCGCGGCGGGGTGCGAAAACACCTCGCCGCGCCGGGCCCCGGTCCGTTGGGGCGCCAGCGGTCCGCGTCAGCCGATGCCCTGCTGCGGCAGGGCGGCCTCGCCGTCGCCGTTGCCGCCCGCCGGGCGCTGGATGATCCGCGTGCCGGGCGGCACGTCGTTGAGCAGCCACACGTTGCCGCCGATGACCGAGCCCTTGCCGATGGTCACCCGGCCCAGGATGGTCGCCCCGGAGTAGATGATGACCTCGTCCTCCACGATGGGGTGGCGCGCGATGCCCTTGATGAGCGCGCCGTCCTCGCCCTTGGGGAAGCTCTTGGCGCCCAGGGTCACGCCCTGGTACAGCCGCACCCCGCGCCCGATGATGCACGTCTCGCCGATGACCACGCCGGTGCCGTGGTCGATGAAGAAGCCCTCGCCGATCTCCGCGCCGGGGTGGATGTCGATGCCCGTGCGCGAGTGGGCCATCTCGGTGATGATGCGCGGGATGAGGTCCACGCCCAGGTGGTACAGCTCGTGGGCGATGCGGTAGTGGGTCATGGCCAGGATGGAGGGGTAGCAGAAGATGGTCTCCCCCGGGCTCTTGGCCGCCGGGTCGCCCGCGTAGGCGGCCATCACGTCCGTGGACAGCAGGCGGCGCACCTCGGGCAGCCGGGCGATGAACTGCGAGGCCACCTCGCGCGAGCGGGCGTCGCAGTCGGCGCAGTCGGCGGCCTCCAGGGCGCAGGTGAAGCAGCGCCCGCGCATGATCTGCTCGGCCAGCAGGCGGTGGATCTTGTCCAGGTTGGCGCCGACATGGAAGCGCATGGTGGCGGCGTCCACGTCGGAGTAGCCGTAGTAGCCGGGGAACAGCACCGCGCGCAGGCGGCCCACGATCTCCTCCAGCACGGCCACCGAGGGCATGGGCACGTGGCGTTCGTGGCTGTGGTGGACCACCTCGTAGGAGCGCGGGTCGCACAGGGCGTCGATGACCTGGTCGAACTTCGGGTCGAACTGTTTCATGGGCTCTGGGGGGCGAAAGGGTTGTGGGCGCCGCGCGCTCAGGGCGCGGCGGGCGCCTGGAACAGGGCCGTGGACAGGTAGCGCTCGGCGGTGTCGGGAATGACGCAGACCACCAGCCGCCCGGCGTTCTCCGGCCGCGCGGCGACCTGCACGGCCACGTGGGCCGCCGCCCCGGAGGAGATGCCGCAGGCGATGCCCTCCTCGCGCATGAGCCGCCGGGCCATGGTCAGGGCGTCGGCGGTGGCCACGGGCACGACCTCGTCGAACAGCGCCGTGTCGGCGTTGCCGGGCACGAACCCGGCGCCGATGCCCTGGATGCCGTGGGGCCCCGGGGCGCCGCCGGAGAGCACGGGCGAGTCCGCAGGCTCCACGGCCACGGCCCGCAGCCCGGGCTTTCTGGCCTTGAGGGCCCGGGCCACGCCCGACAGGGTGCCCCCGGTGCCGACCCCGGCCACGAGCACGTCCAGCGCGCCGTCGGTGTCGTCCCAGAGTTCCACGGCGGTGGTGGCCTCGTGGGTGGCGGGGTTGGCAGGGTTGTCGAACTGCGAGGGCATGAAGGCCCCGGGCGTGGCCGCCAGGATGGCCCGGGCCTGTTCGATGGCCCCGGTCATGCCCCGGGCCGCCGGGGTCAGCACCAGCTCGGCCCCGAAGCCCGCAAGCAGCGCCCGGCGCTCCACGCTCATGCTCTCGGGCATGGTCAGGATGAGCCGGTAGCCGCGCACGGCGCAGACCAGGGCCAGGCCGATGCCCGTGTTGCCGCTGGTGGGCTCGACCACCACGGCCCCGGGCTCCAGGCGCCCGGCGGCCTCGGCGGCCTCGACCATGCCCAGGGCGATGCGGTCCTTCACCGACGAGCCGGGGTTGAAGAACTCCAGCTTGGCCACCACCGTGGCGGGCAGCCCGGCGGCCACCCGGTTCAGGCGCACCAGGGGCGTGCGGCCCACCAGACGGGTCATGTCCTGGGCGATGCGCATCAGTGTGTACCTCCGCCCGGGGTTGCGCAGGAGCAGGCGCAGGCCCCGCCGTCGGGGGCGTCGGCGCCCTCGCGGAAGGGCGACATGGCCCGCAGCCGCGCGATGATGCCCGGCATCTCGCGCAGCACGGTGTCCACCTCGGCCTCGGTGTTGTAGCGCGACAGGGAGAAGCGGATGGAGCCGTGGGCAAAGGTGAAGGGCACGCCCAGGGCGCGCAGCACATGCGAGGGCTCCAGGCTGCCCGAGGTGCAGGCCGAGCCCGAGCTGGCGCAGATGCCCAGCTCGTCCATGAGCAGCAGGATGGCCTCGCCCTCCACGTACTTGAAGGAGATGTTGGTGGTGTTGGGCAGGCGCTGGTCCGCGTGGCCGTTGCGCCGCGCGTCGGGGATGGACTCCAGCAGCCCGCGCTCCAGGCGGTCGCGCAGGGCGCGCACGCGGGTGTTCTCGTCGGCGATATGCGCGGTGGCCAGCTCCACGGCCTTGCCCAGGGCCACGATGGAGGCCATGTTCTCCGTGCCCGCGCGGCGGCCGCGCTCCTGGTGCCCGCCGAGCATGAAGGGCCGCAGCGGCGCGCCCCGGCGCACGTAGAGCGCGCCCACGCCCTTGGGCGCGTGCAGCTTGTGGCCCGACAGGGCCAGGTAGTCCACGCCCAGGGTGGCGAGGTCCATGGGCACCTTGCCCACGGCCTGCACGGCGTCGGTGTGCAGCAGCACCCCGCGCTCCTTGCAGAGGGCCGCGATGTCCGCCATGGGGTAGATGGTGCCCGTCTCGTTGTTGGCGAACATCACCGAGACCAGGGCCGTGTCGTCGCGCAGGGCGCGGCGCAGCTCGTCCAGGTCCAGCAGGCCCTGGGAGTCCACCCCGAGCCAGGTCACGTCGTAGCCGCGCTTTTCCAGGTGCTGGGCCACGTTGAGCACGGCGGGGTGCTCCACCCGGGTGGTCACCAGGTGCTTCTTGCCCGGGTTGGCCGTCACGGCGCTGTGCAGGGCCGTGTTGTCCGACTCCGTGCCGCAGGAGGTGAAGACGATCTCCTCGGGCGAGCAGCCCAGCCCGGCGGCCACGCGCTCGCGGGCCCGGGCCAGCAGCCTGCCCACCTGCCCGCCGAAGCGGTGCATGCTCGACGGGTTGCCGTAGAGGTCTGTCAGCAGGGGCAGCATCTCTTCGAGCACTTCGGGCGCCACGCGGGTGGTGGCGTTGTTGTCGAAATACAGGGGCGTCGGTTGGGGCGCCATGTCAGACCCCCTTGACCCGGATGGCCGGGTCCACCTGCTCGCGCAGGGTCTTCTGCACGAAATCCGTGAGCGTCAGCTGGCTTGAGGGGCAGCTGGAGCAGGCCCCGCGCAGGGAGACCGAAACGTCCGTGCCGTCCACGTCCACCAGCTCGATGTCCCCGCCGTCCTTGCGCAAGCTCGGGGCCACCACCTCGTCGATGACCTGCATGACCTTCTGCATCCGCTGGAGATTGGTCAAGGGCTTGGGGGCCGGAGCCTGCGCCGGGGCCTGGCCCAGCACCTCGGCCAGGATCTCTTCCAGCCGGGGCACGCAGTCGCCGCAGCCGCCGCCCGCCTTGGTGTAGTTGGTGATCTCCTCCACCGTGCGCAGCCCGTTTTCCTCGATGGCCCGGCGGATGGTCACGTCGGTGACGCCAAAGCAGCGGCAGACCAGCTCGCCCTCGGCGTGGGCCTCGGGGGCGGCCTCGCCGCGCCAGTTCTTCAGCGCAGCGGCCAGGGCTTCCTCGCCCATCACCGAGCAGTGCATCTTTTCCTTGGGCAGCCCGCCCAGATACTCGGCGATGTCCTTGTTGGTCAGCGCCTCGGCCTCGGCCACGGTCTTGCCCTTGAGGATCTCGGTCAGCGCCGAGGACGAGGCGATGGCGCTGGCGCAGCCGAAGGTCTGGAAGGTGGCGTTCTCGATGACGCCCTGGTCGTTGATCCTGAGGAAAAGCTTGAGGGCGTCGCCGCAGGCCAGGCTGCCCACCTCGCCCACTGCGTCAGGGTTCTCCATCGCCCCCGCGTTGCGCGGGTTCAGGAAGTGCTCCTTGACCTTATCCGTATAGTCCCACATGGGCATCTCCTTGCTTGGCGGACGCTCGGCGCCCCGGAATTCCTATCTCTGCGGTCCACTATAAGGCGCATGAGCCGCCCTGCAAAGCCCCCGGGGCCGGATTTTTCCCGCCCCGCCCGCCGCTCGGGCCAGCGTAGCACAGGGCGCGGCCCGAGGCGAGGGGCGGGGCGGGGGCGAAACCCCGCCGGGCAACCAAAAATTTTCATTGACGCCGCAAGCGATGGCATCTAGGTAAACCCTCCGGCTGCGCGTTGCCCAAGATCCTCGATCCCTCTCGCCGCGCAGCCCTTTCCAGGGCCCCCGGGGGCCCGGCAAGTTCAGGTCCGCGTCCCGCGCGGACGGCGAGGAGGGGAATCCCCCATGAGCAAACGATCCCTGGAGAAGTGGACCGCCGAACGGTCTGCCGACCTCTACGGCATCCGCAACTGGAGCGGCGGCTATTTCGACGTGGCCGAGAACGGCGACCTCGTGCTGGTGCCCACGCCGGGCAACGGCGTGCGCGTCAGCGTGCCGCAGATCATCGACGGTCTCAAGGAGCGCGGGCTGGAACTGCCCGTGCTGCTGCGCGTGGAAAATATCCTCGACTCGCAGATTTCGCTGATCCACGAGACCTTCCGCACGGCCATCGCCGCCCTGGGCTACCGGGGCGAATACCGCGGCGTGTTCCCCGTCAAGGTCAACCAGCAGCAGCAGGTGGTGGAGGAGATCGCCCAGTTCGGCTCGCGCTACCACCACGGCCTGGAGGTCGGCTCCAAGGCCGAGCTCATCGCCGCCCTGGCCTACCTCTCCGACCGCGAAGCCTGCCTGGTGTGCAACGGCTACAAGGACCGCGACTTCGTGGACCTGGCCCTGTACGCCACCAAGATGGGCTTCAACTGCTTCCTGGTCATGGAGATGCCCGGCGAGCTGCAACTGATCCTGGAACGCTCCAAGGTCCTGGGCGTGCGGCCCAAGATGGGCGTGCGCACCAAGGTCAGCGCCCAGGTGGGCGGCCACTGGGCCGAGTCCGCCGGCGACCTGTCCATCTTCGGCCTGTCCACCTCCGAGGTGGTCGAGGCCGTGGACGCCCTGCGCGCCGAAAACATGCTCGACTGCCTGCGCCTTTTGCACTTCCACCTCGGCTCGCAGATCCCCAACATCCGCGACATCCGCGTGGCCGTGCAGGAGGCCTGCCGCATGTACGCCGAGCTGGTGGGCGAGGGCTGCGCCATGGGCTACCTGGACCTGGGCGGCGGCCTGGCCGTGGACTACGACGGCTCGCACACCAACTTCGAGAGCAGCCGCAACTACACCCTGGACGAATACTGCGCCGACATCATCGAATCGGTGATGAGCGAGATGGACGAGCGCGACGTGCCCCACCCGCACATCATCACCGAGTCGGGCCGCGCCACCGTGGCCTACTACTCCGTGCTGCTCTTCGACGTGCTCGACGTCAGCCGCCTGGAAAGCCGCCCGGTGCCCGGGGCCGTGCCCGACGACGCCCCCGACCCCGTGCGCAACCTCTGGGAGACCCACCGCTCCCTGACGGTGAAAAACGTCCAGGAATGCTACAACGACGCCATCTACTACCGCGACGAAGTGCGCCAGATGTTCCGCCTGGGCCGCTGCTCCCTGCGCGAGCGGGCCATGGGCGAGACCATCTTCTGGGCCGTGATGCGCAACATCGCGGACATGCTCGAAGACGTGAAGAACCCGCCCAAGTGGATGGAAGACGTGGCCCTGTCGCTGGCCAGCATCTACTACTGCAACATGAGCGTGTTCCAGTCCCTGCCCGACGCCTGGGCCATCGACCACCTCTTCCCCATCATGCCCGTACACCGGCTGAACGAACAGCCCACGGAACGGGCCTTCCTGGCCGACATCACCTGCGACTGCGACGGCAAGATCGACCGCTTCATCGACACCCGCGGCGTCAAGCGCGTGCTGGAGCTGCACACCCTGGAGGACGACCGGCCCTACTACCTGGGCGCGTTCCTCGTGGGCGCCTACCAGGAAACCCTGGGTGACCTGCACAACCTCTTCGGCGATACCAACGTCGTCTCCGTGCGCATCAACCCCGACGGCACCTTCGATATCGTGCGCGAGCTGGAAGGCGACAGCGTGTCCGACGTGCTTTCCTACGTGGAATACGACCCCAAGCATGTGGTGGAGAGCTTCCGCCTGCTGGCCGAGCAGGGTGTGCGCGACGGCAACATCACCCCCCAGGAGCGCTACTACATCATGAAGGCCTACGAGCGCTGCATGCGGGGCTACACCTACCTCTACAGGTAGCTGCCCGCCCCGAAACGGCGGCCAGCCGCGTTGCCCCGGGAACCCAACCCCGCGCGTCCGTCCCGCGACGCGCCGGTCCTGAATGCTTTTCGCGCCGCCGCCCACCCGGGCAGGACGGCCTGGGACAAGGGATTTTCCAAACAGTCACTCACCCTCGACCCCCGGGAGGACTCCCATGAAGAAGGTTCTCATCATCGGCGCCGGTGGCGTCGGCCAGGTGGTGGCGCACAAGTGCGCCCAGGTGCCCGAGGTCTTCGGCGAAATCATGCTCGCCAGCCGCACCAAGGCCAAGTGCGACGCCATCGCCGCCGGGCTGCCCCGGCCCATCCGGACCGCCCAGGTGGACGCCGACAACGTGCCCGAGCTGGTGGCGCTCATCAAAAGCTTCGGGCCCGACCTGGTGCTCAACGTGGCCCTGCCCTACCAGGACCTGCACATCATGGACGCCTGCCTGGAAACGGGCACCCATTACCTGGACACCGCCAACTACGAGCCCCTGGACGAGGCCAAGTTCGAGTACAAATGGCAGTGGGCCTACCAGGAGCGCTTCCGCCAGGCCGGGCTCATGGCCCTGCTGGGCTCGGGCTTCGACCCCGGCGTGACCAACGTGTTCTGCGCCTACGCCCAGAAGCACCTCTTCGACGAGATCCACGTCCTGGACATCATCGACTGCAACGCGGGCGACCACGGCCAGCCCTTCGCCACCAATTTCAACCCCGAGATCAACATCCGCGAGGTCACGGCCCGGGGGCGCTACTGGGAGCGCGGCGAATGGCTGGAGACCGACCCGCTGTCCTGGTCCATGACCTACGACTTCCCCGAGGGCATCGGCCCCAAGAAGTGCTTCCTCATGTACCACGAGGAGCTGGAGTCGCTGGTGCGCAACCTGCGCGGCCTGCGCCGGGCGCGCTTCTGGATGACCTTCTCCGACAACTACCTGAACCACCTGAAGGTGCTGGAAAACGTGGGCATGACGCGCATCGACGCCGTGGACTACCAGGGCCAGCAGATCGTGCCGCTGAAGTTCCTCAAGGCCGTGCTGCCCGACCCCGGCTCCCTGGGCCCGCTGACCAAGGGCCGCACCTGCATCGGCTGCCTCATGCGCGGGGTCAAGGACGGGCGCGAGAAGACCGTGTTCATCTACAACATCTGCGACCACGAGGAGGCCTACCGCGAGGTCGGCTCCCAGGCCATCAGCTACACCACGGGCGTCCCGGCCATGATCGGCGCCAAGATGATGCTCACCGGCGCCTGGACGGGCGCGGGGGTCTTCAACATGGAGCAGCTCGACCCCGACCCGTTCATGGCGGCCCTTGGCGTCCATGGCCTGCCCTGGGTCGTCCGGGAGCTCTAGCCGTGGACGGCCGCACCCAGGTCCGCTTCGACCCCGACCGCGTGCCCGACACCCCGGCCTATGTGCTGGACCTGGGCCTTGTGGCCGACAATCTGGCCGTGCTGGCCGACGTGCAGGCCCGCTCGGGCGCGACCATCCTCCTGGCCCTCAAGGCCTTCGCCATGTTCCGGGTCTTCCCCCTGCTGCGCGGGGTGCTCGGCGGGGTCTGCGCCAGCTCGCCCCACGAGGCGCGCCTGGGCCGCGAGGAGTTCGGCGGCGAGGTCCACGCCTTCGCCGCCGCCTTCTCCCGGGCCGACGTGATCGATCTGGCGGCCACGGCGGACCACCTGGTCTTCAACTCCCCGGCCCAGCGCCGGGCCCTGGAACCCGTGGCCCGGGCCGAGGCCGCGCGCCTGGGCCGGACCCTGCACTTCGGCCTGCGCGTGAACCCCGAGCACTCCGAGGGCGCCAACCCGCTCTACGACCCCTGTGGCCCGGGCTCACGCCTGGGCGCCCGCCGGGCCGACATCGGCCCGGGCGACGTGCGCGGCCTGTCGGGGCTGCACTTCCACACCCTGTGCGAGCAGAACGTCGGGCCCCTGGAGCGGACCCTGGCCGCCTTCGAGGCCGGTTTCGGCGACCTGCTCCCTGGCCTGGACTACGTGAACTTCGGCGGCGGACACCACATCACCCGCGCGGACTACGACCGCGAACGGCTGGTGGAACTGGTGCGCGGCTTCCGCGCCCGCCACGGGCTGCGCGTGTACCTGGAGCCCGGCGAGGCCGTGGTCCTGAACGCGGGCTACCTGGTGACCAGCGTGCTGGACGTGGTGCCCGGCGGCGCCCGGCCCGTGGCCATCATGGACACCGCCGTGCCCTGCCACATGCCCGACGTGCTCGAAGGGCCCTACCGGCCCCACGTCGTCGGCGCGGGCCTGCCCGGCGAGAAGGCCCACACCGTGGGCCTGGGCGGCCCGTCCTGCCTGGCGGGCGACATGGCGGGCGACTACAGCTTCGACGCGCCCCCGGTGCCCGGGCAGCGCCTTGTCTTCACCGACATGGCCCACTACACCATGGTCAAGAACACCACCTTCAACGGCGTGCGCCTGCCGTCCATCGTGCTCTACGACCCGGCGCGCGACGCCTTCGAGACCGTGCGCCGCTTCGGCTACCAGGACTTCAAGAGCCGCCTGTCCTGAAGCCACGCGGCGCGCAAGGAGCGCCCATGCCCGCCCCCGTCACGCCCGGCTTCCTGGAAGAGGAAATCGGCCGCCCCGCCGCCCGGGGCAGCCGCATCCACGTCATCCCCGCGCCCTTCGAGGCCAGCGTGTCCTACGGCGGCGGCACGGCCTGCGGCCCGGCGGCCATCCTGGCGGCCTCCAACCAGCTTGAGTTGTGGGACGGCCATGGCGTGCCCGCCGACGCGGGCATCCACACCCGCCCGGCCATCGACTGCGGCGGCCCCGCCGAGGCCGTGCTGGCGCGCATCGAAACCGCCGTGGCCGAAGCCCTGGACGCGGGCGCCGTGCCCGTGCTGCTGGGCGGCGAGCACACCGTGACCCTGGGCGCCCTGGCCGCCCTGCGCCGCGCCCTGGGCCCCGCCGAGCCCTTCGGGGTGGTCCAGTTCGACGCCCACGCCGACCTGCGCGACGCCTACCAGGGCTCGCGCCTGAGCCACGCCTGCGTCATGCGCCGCGCCCTGGACCTGGGCCTGCCCCTGTTCCAGATCGGCGTGCGCGCCCTGTGCCGCGACGAGCACGACCTGCGCGAGGCCCTGGCCATCGGGCGCATGGACGGCCCGGACCTGCCCCTGGCCCCGCCCGCCGCCCCGGTGCTGCCGCCGGATTTCCCCGCGCGGCTCTACGTCACCTTCGACGTGGACGGCCTGGACCCCGCGCTCATGCCCAGCACCGGCACCCCCGTGCCCGGCGGCCTGTTCTGGCACCAGGCCATGTGGCTGCTGGACAACGTGGCCCGGGGCCGGACCATCGTGGGCTGCGACGTGGTCGAGCTGGCCCCGGCCCCCGGCCAGCACGGCCCCGACTTCACCGCCGCCCGCCTGGCCTACGCCCTCATGGGCCTAATCGCGCGCGGATAGCACAGGCCGGATTCCCCGCCCCGGACCCGCGCGGCGCTTCGCCGCGCGGGTCCGGGGCGGCGTGTGGGGTCCAGGGGCCCTTGGCCCCTGGCGGGTGCAGGGCGGAGCCCTGCCCGCCGGAGGCGCCGCACCCCGCCGTGCCCAGGCACTCCACCGCACCGCCCCCCCCCGCACCGCAGACGCAGCCCCCGGTTGACAAGCGCAGCCCTGCTGGTATATCAACTTATCTCAATATACGGAAAAGCACACATGAGCACCCCGCCCCTTCTTGATCTTGCCAAGGCCCTGGCCGACGAAACCCGCCTGCGGCTGCTGCGCGTGCTGCTGGAGCACGAGCTGGCGGTGGGCGAAATCGTGCGCGCCCTGGGGCTGGGGCAGTCGCGCATCTCGCGGCATTTGAAGATCCTGGCCGGGGCCGGGCTTCTGGTCTCGCGGCGCGACGGGCAGCGGGTGTACTATGCCGCGCCGGAGTCCGGCCCGCAGCGCGCTTTTCTCGACGCCCTGGCGCCTTTTCTGGCCGATCCCGCCCTGGACGCCGACGCCAGGGCCGCCGCCAGGGCCGTGGCCCGGCGCGCCGAGCACACCTCCGCCTTTTTCGCCGCCCATGCCGGGGCCTGGGACGAACTGCGCGAGCAGTCCCTGGGCGGGCTGGACCTGGCCGGGGAAATCCTGGCGCGGATGCCCCGGGGCGTGGCCACGGCGGCGGACCTGGGCTGCGGCACGGGCGCCCTGCTGCACGCCATGCGCCCCCGGGCCGGGCGGGTCATCGGCGTGGACAGCTCCGCCGAAATGCTGGCCCAGGCCCGGCGCGCCTTCGGGCCCGAGGCGGACGGCGCGGCCCCCGGGGTCAGCCTGCGCATCGGCGACCTGGAGCACCTGCCCCTTGGCGACGGCGAGGCCGACTTTGCCGTCATGAGCCTGGCGCTGCACCATCTGCCCTCGCCGCGCCTGGGGCTGGCGGAGGCGCACCGCGTGCTGGCCCCGGGGGGCCGCTTCGTCCTCGTGGATTTCGAGCCCCACGCCGACGAATCCATGCGCGAGCGCTACGGCGACAACTGGCTCGGCTTCGACCCCGCGCGCGTGCAAGGCTGGCTTGCCGCCGCAGGACTGCATACCGACGAGACAACCCGCTACCCCCTGCCCTCGGGCCTAGCCCTGCGGCTCTACGGGGCGGTGAAACCCGCACAGGAGAAACGCCAATGACCACCCAAGTGAAACCCGTCGATCCGGCCCTGGACCACATGGTCAAGGATATGGACCTGGCCGAGTTCGGCCTCAAGGAAATGCAGCTGTCCGAGCGCGAGATGCCCGGGCTCATGCAGCTCATCGCCAAGCACGGCGCCGAGAAGCCCCTGAAGGGCCTGAAGATCATGGGCTCGCTGCACATGACCATCCAGACGGCCATGCTCATCAAGACCCTGCACGCCCTGGGCGCGGACCTGCGCTGGGCGTCGTGCAACATCTTCTCCACCCAGGACCACGCCGCCGCCGCCGTGGCCAAGGCCGGGCTGGCCAAAGTCTTCGCCTGGAAGGGCGAGACCCTGGAGGACTACTGGTGGTGCACCGAGCAGGCCCTGACCTGGCCTGACGGCTCCGGCCCGGACCTCATCGTGGACGACGGCGGCGACGCCACCCTGCTCATCCACAAAGGCGTGGAGGCCGAGAAGAACCCCGAGGTGGTCAACCAGGCCACGGACAACAAGGAGTTCCGCATCATCCTGGCCCGGCTGGCGGCCAGCCTCAAGGCCCACCCCGGCAAGTGGACGGCCATCGCCAAGAAGGTCCGCGGCGTGTCCGAGGAGACGACCACGGGCGTGCACCGGCTCTACCAGATGCAGCAGCGCGGGGCTCTGCTCTTCCCGGCCATCAACGTCAACGACTCGGTGACCAAGTCAAAGTTCGACAACCTGTACGGCTGCCGCGAGTCCCTGGCCGACGGCATCAAGCGCGCCACGGACATCATGATCGCGGGCAAGGTGGTCGTGGTGGCGGGCTACGGTGACGTGGGCAAGGGCTGCGCCCAGTCCATGCGCGGCTTCGGCGCCCGGGTGCTGGTCACGGAGATCGACCCCATCTGCGCGCTGCAGGCCGCCATGGAAGGCTACGAGGTCACGACCATGGAGCGCGCCGTGGAGGAGGGCGACATCTTCGTCACCGCCACGGGCAACTACCACGTCATCACCGGCGCGCACATGATGCGCATGAAGGACGAGGCCATTCTCTGCAACATCGGGCACTTCGACTCCGAGATCGAGATGTCCGCCCTGGAGAACAACCCGGCCTGCACGCGCATCGAGATCAAGCCCCAGGTGGACAAGTGGCTGCTGCCCTCGGGGCGCTCGATCATCGTGCTGGCCGAAGGCCGGCTGGTGAACCTGGGCTGCGCCACGGGCCACCCCTCGTTCGTCATGTCCAACAGCTTCACCAACCAGGTGCTGGCCCAGCTCGACCTGGCCCGCAACAGCTACGAGCCCTGCGTCATGACCCTGCCCAAGCACCTGGACGAGGAAGTCGCCCGGCTGCACCTGGAGCGCCTGGGCGTGACCCTGGAGACCCTGACCCCCGAGCAGGCCGAGTACATCGGCGTGCCCCTGGCCGGGCCCTACAAGCCGGACCACTACCGCTACTAGGCCGACCCCGGACCGCGACACGGCCGCCCCGGCCCACCGGGCCGGGGCGGCCCAGCAAAACAGCGACACACCCTCCCCTGGCCCAAGGCCGAGGGAGGGTGTGTCGTCTTGGGCGGTCCGGGGCTGACGCCAGGCCGCGCGGGTTGCATGGCGGCTGCCCCGCGCCGCGCCGCGCGCCCTCAGGGCGCCAGGGGCCCCACCGTGGCCCGTATGCCCTGGTCCAGGCGCTCCATGAAGGCGGGCCCCACGCCGGGGGTGCACATGATATGGCGCGCGGGGCCGTCCGGCAGGTCCGCCAGGGGCAGCACCAGGAAATCCCCGTGCCGCGCGGCGCTTTCCGGGCCCTGGGCGGGCTGCTCCCGCTCTTCACCCACCGCCCCGTCCGGGTCCAGCAGGGGCAGTTCCTCGGGGGCCAGCAGCAGGTAGTCGAAGCGCCCGGCGGCGAGCATGGCCAGCATCTGGTTCAGGGCCACCGGGGCGTCGGCCACCCGGGGTTCCAGACGCGCGCGCAACTCGTCCACCACCGCGCCGTAGACGTACCCGCCCGGCACGCCCCAGGTCAGCCCCGGCGCGGCGAAGACCTCAGCCAGGGTCGTCAGGCCCGCCAGGCGCGCCCTGCCGTGCCACGCAGCCACCAGCACCAGGGGCTGGCCCCGGTAGATGGGCACGGAGAACAGCGCGAAGGCCTCGCGCTCGGGCGTGCGGAACCAGCCCACCGAGCACAGCCGCCCGCCCTCGTGCATGCGGGCCATGATCCGCTTGGGCGGGGCGGACTCGTAGCCCACCTCCAGCCCGGCGGCCTCGAAGGCGTTGCGCGCGATGGCCAGCAGAAAGCCCCCGGGCTGCCCCTGGTGGGTGTAGTAGTACGGTGGCCGCTCGAAGTAGACCACCGTGGCCTGGCGGGGCGGCTGCGCCGGGGCCGCAGCTGCGGAAAAGACCAGCAGCGCCAGGGCCGCGAGGACGAGGGACGCGAAACGTTCCATCGGGCCAGGGTAGAGCCTGCGCCGCGGCATTGCAAGCCCTGTATCGCCTGGCCACTGCGCCTCGGGCGCGCTCCGCCCTTGCCTTTGGCGCGCGGATGTGCTCCGCTGCGCCCTGGTGCCGCCATGAAACGACTCGCCACGCTGTTCAACCGCTTCCTCTCCAGGCGCGACCCCGACGGGACGCGCTACCATCTGTCGCGCCTGTGGCGGCACTGGCAGCAGGTGGTCGGCCCGCATATCGCCGAGGTCGCCCGGCCCGTGGGCCACAGGGGCACGACCCTGGTCATCGGCGCGCAGGACCACATGATCGCCCAGGAGCTGGCCATGTACGCCCCGGCCCTGCTGGAACAGGCCAACGCCTTTTTGGGCATGAATTTCTTTGACAAGGTTCGGGTGGACCTGTTAGGAGACCACGTTTCACTGGATGCAGTCGCCCAGCCCGCGCCCAGCCCGCCGCCCAGGCCGGGCCGGCCCGCGCGCCTGGGCGGCCTGGAGGGGCGGATCGACCCCGCCTCGCCCATCGCCAGGTGTTACGCGGCGTACCTGCGCTCCTTCGACCAGGACGCCACGCCCGGCGACGACCCCGCCCCACCGGCAGAAAAATGACATTCCCCAAGGAGGACGAGATCATATGAGCGAAGAACTCACCCTGGAAAGCCTCGAGCTCAAGAAGCCCCTGGACAAGATGACCCAGAAGGAGCTGCGCGAGCTGTGCATGGAGAAGATCCCCATGATCACCGGCGCCTCCGGCATGAGCAAGGAGGAGCTGCTGCCCGCCATCAAGGAGATCCTGGGCATCGAGGACGAGGTGGTCGAGGGCACGCCCTACAAGGACCAGATCCACGCCATCAAGCAGGACATCCGCGCCCTGCGCGCCAAGAAGGTCGAAAGCGCCAACCGCAAGGAGCGC
This sequence comes from Desulfocurvus vexinensis DSM 17965, assembly GCF_000519125.1. Lineage (NCBI taxonomy): Bacteria > Pseudomonadati > Thermodesulfobacteriota > Desulfovibrionia > Desulfovibrionales > Desulfovibrionaceae > Desulfocurvus > Desulfocurvus vexinensis. The sequence continues at coordinate 5,634 of NZ_JAEX01000012.1, read as the reverse complement.
GAGATCCTGCGCAAGAAGATCAACAAGCTCAAGAAGCGCACCCGTCGCCTGGCGCATGCCAACGCCTAGGGCGAAAATGATTCCCTGCGGGGTTGACAGTCCGGGTCCGAGTCTGTAAATCCCATCTTCCCAATGTTGGCGGATCGTCTAATTGGCAGGACGCTGGATTCTGGCTCCAGTAGTCTAGGTTCGAGTCCTAGTCCGCCAGCCACTTCTGTCCCCATCGTCTAGCCTGGTCCAGGACACCGGCCTTTCACGCCGGCAACAGGGGTTCAAATCCCCTTGGGGACGCCAGGAAAACAAAGGGTTACGGCACATGCCGTAGCCCTTTTTCTTTTGGGACGGCAAAGCCACCCGAAGCGGCCAGCACGCCCCTGCGCCCCGCCCCCAAAGATCAGTCCTCCCCGGCCCACAAAACAGAGCGTTTCGCTCTGCAACAGCCCCCCGCAGGCCATCCAGGCCGACCTTCCGGCAAAGAAATGCATTGCCGCTGGACATGCCGGAACAATCATGCATAATCATACTAGTGCCTGGGTCTGCCGATTATCTGTCTTTGCATACCCATGCCGTTTCTTTTCGGCCAGGACGGTGCGAATGCACAAGACGATCAGCAGACCGCTTCCCGCCCAGGAGAATCGCTTGGCTCCCCCCGCCAGATGGAAAAGCGACAGGCGCACGGCGCTCCCGAAGGCTGACGCAGGCGCGGGGCTGTGTCTTGCGCTCTTCATGGCCGCCGTCGTGGTCCTCGGCCTGGCCCCCCGCACCGTCCTTGCTGCGCGGCAGCCCCTGCCCAACATCCTCGTCCTGCACAGCTACCACCAGGGCCTGACCTGGACCGACGACATCCAGCTCGGCATCGAGGAAGCCCTGGCCCGCAGCGGCCTGGCCTTCGATCTCGATGTCGAATACCTCGACGCGGCCCGCTTCGGCGACGCCACGGACAGGCGTGAGCATTTCGAACTCTTCCTGCGCCAGCTTCTGCTCAAGATCTCCCGCCGGGCCTTCGACCTGATCCTGGTCACCGACAACGTGGCCCTGGACTTCGTGCTCGAACACCGCGACAGCCTGGGCCCGGCGACCCCGGTGGTGTTCTGCGGCGTCAACAATTTCGCCCCCGAGCTCCTGCGGGGCCAGGAGAACGTCACCGGGGTCGGGGAGACCCCGGCCTTCGACGCGACCCTCGAACTGGCCCTCGGGCTCCACCCCGCCGCGAAGCGGGTCCTCGTGCTCACGGAGGACACGGCCACGGGCCGGGCCAACCTGGAGCTGTTCCGGCGCCAGACCGGCCACCTCGCGGCCAGACTCGCCGTGCAGATCGTCCAGGACACGGACATCGCCAGCCAGGAGCGGCACCTTGCCGCGCTGGACGCGGACTGGATCGTGCTGCCCATGTGCCGCACGCGCGAGGGCGGCGCGGTCCTGCCGGACGAGGAGTCCAGCAGGCGCCTGAGCCAGGCCAGCGCAGTGCCCGTTTTCGCGGCCTGGGATTTCTGGATGGGCCACGGCCCGGTGGCGGGCGTCGTCGTGTCGGCCAGGGCCCAGGGCCAGGCCGCGGGGGCCATCGCCCTGCGCGTCCTGGGCGGTGAGCCCAGCGCCACCATCCCCGTTTCCAGCGAATACAACATCCCCCTGGCCGACCACCGGGCCCTGACGCGGTTCAGGATGCCCGACCTCCCGCTGCCGCCGGGCACCGTGATGCTCCACCAGCCCGCGTCCTTCTACACACTGAACAAGACCCTCGTCTGGGGCGCCCTCGCGGTCCTGGCCCTGGGCGGCGTCCAGATGTTCCTGCTGGCGCGAAGCGTCCGCCGCCGCAAGCGGGCCGAGGAGCTCTACCGCTCGCAGCTGAACTTCGTGTCCAAGCTGCTGGAGGCCATGCCCGCCCCGGTGTTCTTCAAGGACCTGGAAGGCCGCTACCTGGGGGTCAACCCGGCCTTCGAAACGCTGATGGGCAAGGCGGCGAGCGAGGTCGTCGGCAAACGGACGACGGAGGTCTTCCCTCCCGACCAGGGCGGCTTCTTCCAGCGGCGCGACGAGGAGATGCTCGAAGGCCAGGGCCGGCAGAGCTACGAGCACGTCATGCAGTGCGCCACGGGACTGCGCACCCTGGTCATCGACAAGGCGCTCTTTCTCGACGGCAGCGGTGCCCCGGCGGGCATCGTCGGCGTCATCTCCGACGTGACCCCCATCCGGGAGGCCCAGCGCTCCCTGGCGCAAAGCGAGGAACGGCTGCGCCTGGCCATGGAGGCGACCAGCGACGGGGTCTGGGACTGGAACCTCGCCACGGGCGCCGTGGCCTGGAGCCCGCGCACGTACACCATGCTCGGCTACGAGCCCGACGAGTTTCCCGTGGATTTCGAGGCCTGGAAGTCGCTCATCCACCCCGACGACCGGGAGGCGGTGGCCGCCGAGATTCTGCGCCAGATGGCCACCGAGGACGGCTCGTTCCAGGTCGAGTTCCGCCTGCGCAACAAGGCGGGCGACTGGCTGTGGACCCTGGGCCGGGGCAAGGTCGTCCAGCGCGACGGGCAGGGCGCCGTGCTGCGGATGCTCGGCACCCATGTGGACGTCACCCAGCGCAGACGCCAGGAAGAGGCGGCCAAGCGCAACGCCAAGCTGCTGAGCAGCCTGTTGAACATCTACCACCAGGAGGCCATGGGGCGGCACGAACTTCTGGACTACACGCTCCACGAGGCCCTCGACATCACGAAAAGCCAGATCGGCTACATCTACAACTACAACGAGAGCCTCGAGACCTTCGAGTTGAACTCCTGGTCCCGCAGCGTCTCGAAGCAATGCACCGTCGTTGACCCCAAACGCGTGCATACCCTTGATGCCACGGGCGCCTGGGGCGAGGTCGTCCGCCAGCGCAAGCCCATCATCCTCAACGATTTCCAGGGCGACAACCCGTACCGCAAGGGCGTGCCCCAGGGCCACGCGCCGCTGTCCCGGTTCATGAGCGTGCCGCTGTTCGACGGCGGGAGGATCATCGCCGTGGTCGGCGTCGCCAACAAGGTCGAACCGTACACCGACGCCGACGCCCTGCAGCTCTCCCTGCTGATGGGCGGCGCCTGGCGGGTGCTGGAGCGCAACCAGTACCTGGGCGACCTCGTCAAGGCCAAGGAGGCCGCCGAGGTCGCCAGTAGGGCCAAATCGGAGTTCCTGGCCATCATGAGCCACGAGTTCCGCACGCCGCTGAGCGGCATCATGGGCATGCTGCAACTGATGCAGGGCACGCCCCTGGACGGCGAGCAGGAGGAATTCGTGGCCACGGCGCTGTCCGCCAGCCGCCACCTGGCGCAGATCCTCGACGATGTGCTGAATCTCGCCTGCCTGGAGTTCGGCCGCGAAACCCTCCAGGAGGAGCCCTTCGTGGTCAAGGCGGTGGTGGACTCGGTGACCGGGGTGCTCGAACCCAAGGCCAGGCAGAAGGGCCTGCGCTTCGTGTCCGCCATCGGCCCGGAGCTGGCCGCGCCCCTGCTCGGCGACATGCGCCGCTTGCGCCAGATCCTGTTCAACCTCGTGGGCAACTCCCTGAAATACACCACCAGCGGGGAAATCAGGATCGAGGCCCACGCCCTTCCGGTTTTCGCCTCGCCGTCCGAACTGCGGATCCTGTTTTCCGTCGTGGACACGGGCGTTGGCATTCCCGAAAACAAGATCAAGGACGTCTTCGAGCCGTTTTCCCAGGCGGATACGCCTTACACCCGCAAGCAGGGTGGGGCGGGGCTCGGGCTGGCCATCGTCCGGCGGCTGGTCGCCCTCATGGGCGGCACCCTGGCCATCAGCTCCGAGCCCGGCCAGGGCACGGAGGTCCATTTTTCGCTGCCACTGCGCCGGGCCCAGGCGCAGGCCCCCGCGCCGGGCGGGGAAAGCTGCGCGGTGGCGCGCCCCCTGCGCATCCTCGTGGTCGAGGACGAGGCGGTCAACCGCCTGTGCGTGCGCAAGATGCTGGAAAGCGCGGGGCATACCGTGCACGAGGCGCACAACGGGGCCCAGGCCCTGGACATCCTGGCCAGGGAGCCCCTCGATCTGGTACTGATGGACATTCAGATGCCGGTCATGGACGGCGTGCAGACCACGCGGCTGCTCCGCGCCAGCACGGCCCTGGGGGAGCGGGCACGGATTCCCATCGTCGCCCTGACCGCCCATTCCATGGCCGGGGACAGGGAAAAATTCCTGGACGCGGGCATGGACGGCTACGTCTCCAAGCCGGTGGAGATGCACGAGCTGTGCGCGGAGATCCAGCGGGTCGGCGGCGGCTGAAGCCGCGCGCGGCGGGCGCCGGGGCGGGCGGATGCCGCCGGGCGCAGTCGCAGGCCCAGCCCTGATCCGCAAAGCGGCACTTTTTCGGAAACAACGGGATGCGGAGTCGGGAAAACAATCCGGGAAGACGCAGGAGGAAGGACAAGCGATGAAAAATCTCAAACTGGGCGTCAAGCTCATCGGCGGGTTCGTGATCACGGCGCTCATCGCCCTGGCCATCGGCGGGGTGGGCATCCTGGAAATCAACTCCCTGGGCGGGCATGTGCAGAACATCGGGGAAAACAGGCTGCCCGCCGTCCAGGAGCTGCTGCATGCCGAAAACGGCCTGCGCAGGCTGCAGACGGCCATGCGCACCATGAGCAGCCCCTACCTCGACGCCCAGGGCCGCAAGCGGCAGCTGGAAAACGTCCAGTCGGCCCGCAGCCAGTACCAGACAAGCCTGAAAGCCTACGAGGAGTTGCCGCACACGCCGGAGGAAACCGAGCTCTGGTCGCAGTTCGGACCCGCCGAGTCCAAGGCGGCGGAGGCCAACTCAAAAGCCCTGGCCATGTCGGAGCAGCTCCTGGTCCTGGACGTCCTGAACCCCGAAGCCCTGATGCGCGACCTGCAGATGTTCCGCGGCGACCACTACATGCTGTCGTCGCGGATCGCCGAACTGCTGCTGGCCGGAAAGGTGTTCGAGGGCGGCGACGACCCCACGGCCTGCAACTTCGGCAAGTGGCTGGCGGGCATGAAGACGGACAACCCGGCCATGGCGAAGCTTCTGGCCGACGTGCGCGAGCCGCACAACCAGTTCCACGCCGTGCTGGGCGAGATCAAGAAGGCCGCAGCCGCCGGGCAGACGGAGCGGGCCCGGACCCTGTACATCAACGAGATGGCGCCCAACGCCGAGAAGGTCTTCGGCCTCTTCCGCGAGATGCGCGCCGAGGCCCAGAAGTCCCTGGACCTGTTCACCGGCATGAACGACGTTCTGCTGGGCGACGCCCGCGAGCACATGAACCATGCCTTCGAGGTGGTGGAAGAGCTGGTGGCCGTCAACGTCAAGGCCGGAGGGCTGGCCGTGGAAGAGGCCAACGCCGACGCCGCCCTCGGGCGCACCGTGGCGACCACGGGCATGGTCGTGGGGGTCGTCCTGGCCCTGGCCCTGGGCATCGTGCTGACCCGGGCCATCACCGGCCCGCTCTTCAAGGGCGTGGGCTTCGCCCAGGCCATCGCCGCAGGCGACCTCACGGCGCGCATCGACGTGAACCAGAAGGACGAGATCGGCCAGCTGGCCGCCGCGCTCCAGGAGATGGTCGCCAAGCTCTCCGAGGTCGTGGGCGAGGTGCAGAGCGCGGGCGAGAACGTGGCCTCGGGCAGCGAGGAGCT
>NZ_JAEX01000011.1 GCF_000519125.1 Desulfocurvus vexinensis DSM 17965 | reverse complement strand
AACATCCGCCAGAACGCCGAGAACGCCCGCGAGACCGAAAAAATCGCCGTGCAGTCCGCCCAGGACGCCGAGGCCGGGGGCAAGGCCGTCACCGAGACCGTGGCGGCCATGAAGGACATCGCCGACAAGATCTCCATCATCGAGGAGATCGCGCGCCAGACGAACCTGTTGGCGCTCAACGCCGCCATCGAGGCCGCCCGCGCGGGCGAGCACGGCAAGGGCTTCGCCGTGGTCGCCGCCGAGGTGCGCAAGCTGGCCGAGCGCAGCGGGTCCGCCGCCGCCGAGATCAGCGAGCTGTCGTCTTCCAGCGTCGAGGTCGCCGAGCGCGCCGGGACCATGCTCACGCGCATGGTGCCCGACATCCGGCGCACCGCCGAGCTGGTGCAGGAGATCTCCGCCGCCAGCAACGAGCAGAACTCCGGCGCCGAGCAGATCAACAAGGCCATCCAGCAGCTCGATCAGGTGGTGCAGCAGAACGCCTCGGCCTCGGAGGAAATGGCCTCGACCTCCGAGGAGTTGTCCTCCCAGGCCGTGCAGCTCCAGCAGACCATCGGCTTCTTCCGCCTGGACGGCGCCCGGCGCCCGGCCAAGGCCGCGCCCAAGGCCCGCACCGTGGTCGCCGCCCACGCCGCCCCCCCGCGCAAGCTCGCCGCCGCCGCGCCGCCCAAGGCCGCAGCCGCAGGCATCGCCCTGGACATGCACGACGACGCCGACGACAAGGACTTCGAGCGCTTCTAGACCCCCTCGCACCCCGGCATCCGCATCCTGGCCCCCGCCCGCACTGTCGGGCGGGGGCTTTCTGTTTTTCACAGAAATAGTACGCATTTATAGGAAACACTCTCCAACAAAAATGGAACGCCCCGGCCCAGCCCCCCACTGCCCTGCGCCTGGGCGGCACCGAGCGCCTCCTCTACGTGGCCGACGACCAGGCCATGCCCGGGCTCACGGGGCTGGAGCTGGCCCGCCAGGCCCGGCGGCTGCTCCCGGGGCTGCCGGTGATCCTGTGCACGGGATTTTCCCGCGCGGCCACGCCCAAGGCCCTGCACAGCCACGGCGTGGCCCGCATGCTGCTCAAGCCCTTCGCCCTGCCGGAACTGGCCCTGGCCATCCGCGCCGCCCTGGCGGCCCCCAGGGGCGCGGACGACGCGCGGTGAGGGGCCGGGGCGCCGCCCTGGCGGCGCCCCGGGCACAAGGAGGGGGGACCGCCGGGACGGTCCCCCCTCTCACAGCCTGCGGTCCGAGGCCCGGCCGACTGCTGCCGCATTCCTTCTCCCGCGTCGTTCACACGCGGCGGGGTGAGGGTGCGAAACAAACCAAACCCCCGCGTGTCGAGACAGGCGCGAGGGTTTGGCTGGTTTGAACCGCGCGGCAGACCGCCGCTTCGGCACGGCCTGCTAGCAGGTATAGTCCACGGCCCGGCGCTCGGCGACCACGCCCTTGATGAAGGCCACGCACTTCTGGTGCTCGGGGTGCTCCTGGTAGGCCAGCATGACCTCCAGGGACGGGAATTCGCTGTACAGGCAGACGTCGCTGGCCGTGGGGCCGTCCACCACGTTCAGCCCGACCTCCAGGGTCAGCACCCCGGGAATCTTGGCGGGCAGTGCTTCGAGCATCTGCTGCATCTTCCTGGCGTTCTCGGCCTTGGTGGCGCCCTCGGCCTCGTCCTTGAGCTTCCACATCACGATGTGCTTGAGCATCGGCGGATCTCCGGTAGTTGCGGTTGGGGGGAAATGTCCGTGGCGTCTCAGCCCTGCCCGCCGTCCTGGGAGCGCCGCTCGCTGGCCTTGAGGGCCAGGCGCACCCGGCGGCGCTCCTCGGCCTCGCGCCAGCGGCGGTGGTCCTCGCCGCTCTCCAGGATCAGGCCGGGCACGGGCGTGGGCTTGCCGTCCGGGCCCAGGGCCACGAAGGTCAGGTAGGCGGAGTTGGTGTAGCGCAGCTCGCCGGTGATCAGGTTCTCGGCCTCCACGCGCACGCCGACCTCCATGCTGGTCTTGCCCACGTAGTTTACGCTGGCCTTGAAGCGCACCAGCTCGCCCACGTGCACCGGGCGCAGGAAGTCCATGCGGTCCAGGCTGGCGGTGACCACGTTGCAGCGCGCGTGGCGCATGGCGGCGGTGGCCGCCGTGAGGTCGATCTGCTTGAGGATCACGCCGCCGTGGATGTTTCCGGCGGGGTTGGCGTCCTGCGGCAGAAGCCGCTGGGCCATGACGATGCTCGATTCATCCTTGCGCTTGGGCTGCATGTGCGTCTCCGCTGCTGCTGTTGCGGGGCGCCCTCGGGGCCCCGGCGGCAATCATGGCCCGGACCGGGCCCGGGCGCAAGGGCCCGGGCGGGCCGGGCAGGGAGAACCGGGCGGGGCCGCAGGGCGCGGCCCCGCCCGGGGCATGGCCGATGCCTGCGGCTAGCGCGGCTTGACGCGCTCGGCCAGGATTTCGGCGATATGGCGCACCACGAAGGTGTCACCGCGCCGCTGGGCGCCGCCGCGCAGCTGCATCACGCAGCCCGGGCAGTCGGTGACCAGCTGGGTGGCGCCGGTCTTCTTCACGTTGTCCAGCTTCTTGTCCAGCAGGGCCTTGGACTCCTCGGGGAACTTCATGGAGAAGGTGCCGCCGAAGCCGCAGCACACGTCCTCCTCGTCGGCCACCACGTAGTCCAGCCCGGCCTTGGCCAGCAGCTCGCGCGGGGCCTTGGTCACCCCCAGGCCCCGGCACAGGTGGCAGGGCGCATGGTAGGCCGTCCTGGTCTGCGCGGAGACGCTGGCGAAGTCGCCCTCGTCCACGCCCAGCACGTCGCGGGCGAAGGTGCTGAAGTCCACCACCTTGTCGGCGAAGCGCCGGGCCTTGTCGGCCATGCGCGGGTCGCCTTCGAGGATGCGCGGGTAGGCGTGCTTGAGGTGCGAGGCGCACGAGGCGCACATGGTCACGATATAGTCGCAGCTGCCGGGGTCGATGGCCGTGACGTTCTGGGCCGCCACGGCGCGCGCGGCCTCGGTCTGGCCCATCATGACCACGGGCAGGCCGCAGCAGCTCTGGCCCATGGGGAACTCCAGGGCCGCGCCGTGGCCCGCAAAGACCTTCACCGCCGCCTCAAGCTGCTCGGGGTACACGAAGTCCTGCACGCAGCCCGAGAACAGCGCCACGCGGTACTTGGGATGCTCCACCACCGGGCGCAGCTTCTCCCAGCGGTCGCGGAAGGGCGTGTCGGCGATGGGCGGCAGGGCGCGGAAGTCGTGCTCCTTGCTGAAGATGAGCGGCAGGTGGCGCAGGTAGCCGGTCTTGCCGTCCACCACGGGCTTCTGGCCCCACTTGGCCGTGCGCAGCAGGGAGTGGAAGAGCTTGCGGTTGGACAGCACCGTGCCCAGCAGCTTGCTGGGCAGCGGGTGGCCCTCCTCGTCCTGGATTCGGGCGTGGACTTCCTTGATCAGCCGGGGCAGGTCGATGCCCGCGGCGCAGACCTGCTTGCAGGCCCCGCAGTTGATGCAGTTCTGCACCAGGTTCTTGGCCTTCTCGCGGCCATGGAAGAAGTAGGTCAGCAAGAGGCCGATGGCGCCGATGTAGATGTGACCCATCTTGTGGCCGCCCACCAGGCGGTAGACCGGGCAGACGTTGGCGCAGGCCCCGCAGCGCACGCAGCGCAGCACCTGGCGGAAGTCGGAGTCCTTGGCCAGGGCGCTGCGGCCGTTGTCCAGGAACACGATATGGTGCTCCTTGCGGCCCTCGGGCCCGGGGGCGCACTCGTTGGCGCCGGTGATCCAGGTCACGTAGCTGGTGATGGCCTGGCCCGTGGCGTTGCGCGGCAGGGCCTTGATGATGCGCAGGGCGTCGTGCAGGGTCGGGGTCAGCTTGTCCAGCCCGGCCAGGGCCACGTGGATGCGCGGCAGGGTCGTCACCAGCCGGGCGTTGCCCTCGTTGGTGATCAGCCCGATGCCGCCGGTTTCGGCCACGGCGAAGTTGGCGCCGGAGATGCCCATGTCGGCGGTGGCGTAGTGGGTGCGCAGCTCGCGCCGGGCGACCTTGACCAGCTTCTCGATGTCCACTTCCTGCTTCTGCCCGGTGACCTCGGAGAACAGGTCGGCCACCTGGTAGCGCGAGAGGTGGATGGCCGGCATGACCATGTGCGAGGGGCCCTCGTGGCGCAGCTGGATGATCCACTCGCCCAGGTCGGTCTCCACCACCTCGTAGCCGTCGGCCTCCAGGTGGTGGTTGAGCAGCGTCTCCTCGGCGGTCATGGACTTGGACTTGACGATCTTCTTCACCCCGCCCTCGCGGGCGATGCGGGCGATGATCTCGTTGGCCTCGGCGGCGGTGCGCGCCAGATGGACGTGCACGCCGTTCTTCTCGGCCTTGGCCTTGAACTCGGCGAACAGCCCGTCCAGGTTGGCCACGGCGGCGTCCTTGGCGTCGGCGATCTCGGCGATGAGCTCGCGCTCGTTCATGTCCGCGAAGGCGTTGGCGCGGTTGGTGCGGTAGGCCACGGCAAAGGCGTCCATGGCCTTGCGCAGGAACTCGTCGTCCATGGCCTGGCGGCACTGGGAGCGGTATTCCTCAAGATTCTTGGCGTGCTGCATGGCTACTTGTCCTCCAGGAGCAGGATGTGCAGTTCCAGCGGCCCGTGGACACCCAGGGCGAGCACGCGCTCGATGTCGGCGGTGCGCGAGGCGCCGGTGATGAAGGCCAGGTAGTTGGGCCCGTTCTGCATGAATTTGAGCACCTCGGCCTCGGCCTCGTAGGAGGTGGCGCGCAGGCGCGACTTGGGCAGCACGGCCACGTGGATCTCGCTGACCATGGTCGCCAGGCGCACGTCCTCGCGGGCGGAATCGAGGACCAGGGTGCCCGTCTCGGCGATGCCCAGCTCGCAGACGGTGAAGCCGATGTCGATGCCCGCCAGGCGCGAGCGCAGCCCCCCGTCGATCAGCTCGAAGCCCCTGCCCTCGCAGAGTTTGGCAAACGCCGCGAAATCCTTCTTGTTCAGGGCGGGTGCGGCGATGACCTTGGTCTGCTTCTCGTCGCACAGGGCCTGGCCCTGCCCGGACAGGGGCAGCTCGCAGCCCGAGGCCAGCAGCTGGCAGGCCTGTTTCTTGTCGCACACGTCCACGGCGTACTCGAAGGCCTCCTTGAGGCTGGCGACCTCAAAGACCTTGGCCGACACCGCCGTGGCCTTCTTGACGAAGGTCTCCAGGGCATTGGTCTTGGCTGTCATGTCGATACTCCCTTATGTGGCGCGAGGCCCCCCGGCGCCCGGGGAATCCCGGGCGCCGGGGGGCGGGGCGCCGTTTGTTTGCATTCCCGCCCGGGGCCGCCTATCTGCCGCGCAGGATCTCCATCGTCTCGCGCGCGATTTCCAGCTCCTCGTTGGTGCGTACCACCAGGACCTGCACCGGGCTGTCGGGGGTGCTGATGCGCATCCACTCCCCGGCGCGACGGGCGTTGGCCTCGCGGTCGAGGGTCAGCCCCAGGGGCTCCATGCCGCTGACGCTGCCCAGGCGCACTTCGGGGTCGTTCTCGCCGATGCCGGCGGTGAAGACCACGGCGTCCACCCGGCCAAGCTCGGCCCAGTAGGCGCCAATATACATGCGAATGCGGTGGCAGACCATCTCCAGGGCCAACTGGGCGCGGGCGTCGCCCTTTTCGCGGGCGGCGTGGATGTCGCGCATGTCGCTCATGCCGCAGATGCCCACCAGGCCGCTCTTCTTGGTCAGCAGGTCGTTGACCTCCTGGATGGACATGCCCTTGCGCTCGGCCAGGAAGCTGATCACCGCCGGGTCGATGTTGCCCGAGCGGGTGCCCATGATCACGCCCGCCAGGGGGGTCATGCCCATGGAGGTGTCGATGCTCTTGCCGCCCTGCACGGCGGTGACCGACGAGCCGTTGCCCAGGTGCACGGTGATCAGGTTCAGCTCTTCCACCGGGCGGCCCAGAAGCTCGGCCGCGCGCCGCGACACGTACTTGTGCGAGGTGCCGTGGAAGCCGTAGCGGCGGATGCCCAGTTCCTCGTACAGCTCGTAGGGCAGCGCGTACATGTAGGCGCTCTGGGGGATGGTCTGGTGGAAGGCGGTGTCGAAGACCACCACGTGCCCGACCTTGGGGAACAGGGCCCGGGCGACCTCGATGCCCGCCAGGGCGCCGGGGTTGTGCAGCGGGGCCAGGGGTGAAACCTCGCGGATGCCCGCCACGACGGTGTCGTCCACCAGGGCCGGGGCGGCGAAGCGCTCGCCGCCGTGCACCACGCGGTGGCCCACCCCGTCGATCTCCGAGGTGTCCCGGATCACGCCGTGCTCGGGGTCGGCCAGGATGTCGGTGACCAGCTTCATGCCCGTGGCGTGGTCGGGGATGGGCCGCTCGATGACGGTCTTGGCCTCGGCCTCGGTGCCGGGGTGCTTCTTGTGGGTCAGGGTGCCCATGTCCAGGCCGATGCGCTCCACCACGCCCGAGGCCATGGGGTTGCCCGCCGGCATGTCCAGCAGCTGGTACTTGATGGACGAGCTGCCCGAGTTGATGACGAGAATCTTCATGCTAGATCAATCCTTTATCGGCCTGCGCCTGGATGGCGGTGATGGCCACGGTGTTGACGATGTCGGGCACGGTGCAGCCGCGCGAGAGGTCGTTGACGGGCTTGTTCAGGCCCTGGAGCACCGGGCCGATGGCCACGGCGCCCGCGCTGCGCTGCACGGCCTTGTAGGTGTTGTTGCCGGTGTTCAGGTCGGGGAAGACGAACACCGTGGCGCGCCCGGCCACGTCGGAGCCGGGCATCTTGGTCTTGGCGACCTCGGGGTCCACGGCGGCGTCGAACTGCAGCGGGCCCTCGATGGGGAAGCGCCCGGCGGCGCGCTCGCGGGCGATCTCCGTGGCGCGGGTGACCTTCTCCACCTCCTCGCCGGAGCCGGACTTGCCCGTGGAGTAGGACAGCATGGCCACGCGCGGCTCGATGCCGAAGACCCGGGCCGTCTCCGCCGAGGACAGGGCGATCTCGGCCAGCTGCCCGGCATCGGGGTTGGGGATCACGGCGCAGTCGCCGTAGACGTGCACCCGGTCGCGCAGGCACATCAGGAACACGCTGGACACCAGCCCCGCCCCGGGCTTGGTCTTCACGAACTCGAAGGCCGGGCGGATGGTGTGGGCCGTGGTGTTCTCCGCGCCGGAGACCATGCCGTCGGCCTGGCCCAGGTGGACCATCATCGTGCCGAAGTAGGTCGGGTCGAGCATGCGGTCGCGGGCGTCCTCCTCGCGGATGCCCTTGTGCCTGCGGGCCTCGAAGTAGGCCCGGGCGTACTCGTCGAGCAGGGCGCTCTGCTTGGGGCAGACGATGTCCACCCCCGAGCCCAGGGCCAGGCCCAGCTCGGAGATGCGCGCCTCGATGCGCGCGCAGTCGCCCAGAAGCACCAAGTCGGCCACGCCCCGGCGCGAGAGGATGTCCGCCGCGCGCAGGATGCGTTCGCTCTCGCCCTCGGGCAGCACGATGCGCATCTTGTGCGACTTGGCCCGCTCCACCAGGGTGTACTCGAACATCTTGGGCGTGACCTTGCCGGACTTGGCCTGGCCCAGGCGCTCGCGCAGCTCGGCCACGTCCACGCAGGCCTCGAAGTTGCCCAGGGCCGAGGCGATCTTGCGCACGTCCTCGGGGGCGATGCGCCCATAGAGCTCGGAGAGCAGCCGCGTGGTCTTGAAGGTGTTGCCCTCGGCGGAGAGGATGGGCACGGGCACGCCGGTCCAGCCCTCGATGAGCCGGTGCACGTTCACCGAGGGGGTCAGCCCGCCGGTGAGCAGGATGCCGGAAATGTCGGGATAGGAGGTGGACAGCCGGGAGGCCAGGCTGGCCAGGATGATGTCCTCGCGGTCGCCGGGGGTGATGATCAGGCTGCCCTGCTGGATGTACTCCAGGAAGTTGCCCACCTGCATGGCGGCGATGACGTAGTCCTCCACCAGAGTGTCCAGGCGGCCGTGGCCGTAGAGCACGTCGGCGCCCAGCCACTTGCGCACGTCGCCCATGGTCGGGTTGCCCAGGCTGGCGTCCTCGGGGATGGCGTAGACCAGCAGCGGCTGCTTGGAGCGCAGCTGGCTGCGCAGGCCCTGGGCGATGGCGACGCCGTCGCCGTCCTCCACGCGGTTGACCACGCAGGCCACCAGGTCCAGACCCTTTTCCTCCAGGGTCTCGATGGTCAGCTGGGCCGAGTCCAGGACCTCCTTCTCGCTCTTGCCGCGCCCGCTGGCCACCAGCAGCACCGGCGCGCCCAGGTTGGCGGCGATGTCGGCATTGATCTCGAACTCGAAGGCCGGATTCTTGCCCTGGAAATCGGTGCCCTCGCAGAGCACGAAATCGTACTCGGCCTCCAGGGCCTTGTACTTGTTCAGGATATTTTCCAGCAGCAGGGCATGGCGCCCGGTGTTGATCAGCTCGCGGGCCTCGCTCAGGGTGCAGGCGTAGGTGGCCTCGTAGGGCACGTCGAGGTTAAAATGGGTCAGGATCAGGCGGATGTCGTGGTCGGGCTTGCCGTCCACGTTGTCGTTGATGATCGGCCTGAAGAAGGCGACCTTGCGGACCTTGCCGAGCAGAAGCTGCATCACGCCGAGCGCAATGGCGGACTTGCCGCTGCGCGTCTCGGTGGCCGTGATGTAGAGGTTGTTGGACATCGCTTTTCGTTCTCCTTGTCCTTTGAAGTGACCGGGGCGGGCCACACGCCCGCCCCGGCCCGGATCAGTCGATGGTTTCGGCGTAGATTTCCACGGGGTGGCGTACCGCGATGCGGTCGCCCGCCTGGGACAGCATATCGCTTATCTGCATCATGCACGCAGGGCAACCCGTGGCCACCACGTCGGCCTTGGAGGCCACGATGTTGTCGCGCTTGCGGCGGCCGATGCTGCGCGACACCTCGTAGTGGGCCAGGTTGAAACTGCCGCCGCAGCCGCAGCAGCGGTCGGCCTCGGCCATTTCCACCAGTTCGTAGTCGCGGTTGGCGCCCAAAAGCGTGCGCGGCTGCTTGCGCACGCCCAGGCTCTTGGCCAGGTGGCAGGGGTCGTGCACGGTGACGCGCGTGCCCCCGGTGGGCTTGTCCACAGCGGTCACGCCGACCTTGTCCACCAGGAACTGGTTCACGTCCATGGCCTTTTCGGACATGGCCAGGACCTGGGCCTTGGTGGTGGCGTCGAAGCCGTCCACGAACTTGGGCCACAGTTCCTTGATGGTCGCCGTGCAGGTGGCGCACGGGGTGACCAGCGCGTCGAAGCGGCCCTTGGCGAAGAGCCTGGCGTTGGCCGCCACGAGCTTCTCGTAGGAGTCGCGGTCGCCCGAGGACAGCGCGGGGATGCCGCAGCACGACTGCCCGGCGGGCAGGTAGACACCCACCCCGTGGTGGGCCATGACCTTGAGCACCGCGTGGCCCACGCGGGGGAACATCTTGTCCACCACGCAGCCCGGGAAGAAGGCCACCTTGAGCCCCGAGGCGCCGGGAGCGCTGTCCAGGGACGGCACGGCGCTGTGCAGGGGCTCCTTGGCCAGGCCCAGGAAGTGCCGGTCGCCGATGACCGGCGAGAGCCACTGCGAGCACGACGAGCCGATGATCTCGTTCACGGGCGTGCTGAACACGCCCTGGAACCGCGCGGCCACGCTGACCAGCGAGTTGAACAGCGCCGGGCGGGTCAGCATGCCCTTGAGGATCACCTTCTTGACCGGCGACAGGCCCATGTAGGTGTTCACGATGATGCGGGCCTTGAGGAAGATGTCCATGATCTTCACGCCGCTGGGGCAGTTGGCCGCGCAGGACCCGCACAGCAGGCACTTGTTCAGCTTCTCCTGCACGCCCTTGGCGTCGGCGATCATTTCCTTGGCCAGGTTCTCCAGCAGCGCGATCTTGCCGCGCGTGACGTCCGCCTCGTTGAGCGACTCCGCGAAGACCGGACAGACCGCCTGGCACATCCCGCACTTCATGCAGGCCACCATCTGGTCGTCCAGCTCCTGGAGCATCTGGGCGAGCTTATGCAAATCGGCCATGCCCTTACCCTCCAATGATCTTGCCAGGGTTCAGGATGCCCTTGGGGTCGATGGCCTTCTTGAGGGCCTTGGCGTAGGCGATGGTGGCGGCGGAGGTTTCCTTCTCCAGCCACTTGGCCTTGGCCAGGCCGATGCCGTGCTCGCCCGACAGGGTGCCCTTGAAGGACAGGGCCACGTCGAAGATCTCGTCCACGGCCTGCTCCACGCGATGGAACTCGTTCTTGTCGCGCTTGTCGCACATGATGGTCGGGTGCAGGTTGCCGTCGCCCGCGTGGCCGAAGGTGCCGATGGTCAGGTCGTACTTCTTGGCGATGGCGTTGATGGCCTTGATCATGGCCGGGATCTTGGAGCGCGGCACGGTGGCGTCCTCGAGCACGGTGGTGGGCTTGGCGCGGGCCAGGGCGGGCAGCGCGGCGCGGCGCGCCTCCCACAGCTTGTTGCGCTCGGCCTCGTCCTTGGCGGCCTTGACCTCGGTGGCCCCGGTCTTCTTGCAGATGGCCACGACCTTCTCGGCCTCCTCGGCGACCTGCCCGGGGTGGCCGTCCACCTCGATGAGCAGGATGGCCTGGGCGTCGCGCGGCAGGCCGGCCTTGGTGAAGTCCTCCACCAGGTTGATGGTCACGTTGTCCAGCAGCTCCAGGGTGCAGGGCACGATCTTGGCGGCGATGATGGCCGCCACGGTGGCCGAGGCCTTGTCCACGTTGTCGAACAGGGCCATCATGGCCTTGTTGGCCGCAGGCGGCGGCACGAGCTTCAGGATGATCTCGTTGAACACGCCCATGGTGCCCTCGCTGGCCACCTGGAGCGCGGAAAGGTTCAGCCCGGTGACGCACTTGACCGTGCGCGACCCGGACTTGACCAGCTCGCCGTTCACGTCGAAGAAATCGACGCCCATGACGTAGTCCTTGGTCACGCCGTACTTCAGGCCGCGCAGGCCGCCCGCGTTCTCGGCCACGTTGCCGCCCAGGGTGGACACGGCCTGGGAGCCCGGGTCCGGCGGGTAGAACAGGCCGCGCTTGGCGACCTCGGCGGCGAACTTGGCGGTGATCACGCCGGGCTGGACCACAGCGTACAGGTCCTCTTCGTTGATCTCCACGATCTTGTTCAGGGCGTTGGTGAGCAGCACGATGCCGCCCTTGGAGGGGATGGTGCCGCCCGAGAGGTTGGTGCCGGAGCCACGCGGAGTGACGGGCAGGCCGTTCTCGTTGCACAGCCGCACGACCTTGCCCAGCTCCTCGCTGGTGGTGGGCCGCACGGCCAGGTCGGGAACCACCGGGTCGAGGACGGCGGAATCGTAGGAGTACGAATGCCGGTCGGCCTCGCTCTCCAGCACGTTTTCCTTGCCGACGATGGCCTGGAATTCCTTGATCAACGCATTACTGGGCATGGACTCACTCTCCTGGAATGGCGCGATTCCGTTGGGTTTGGAGTTGTCCGCCGGGGCCGGGCGGGCCCGGCCCCGGCGGATTCTTTCAATCGCCTGTCAGTACGCCGCCCCTAGTACAGGTGCGGCAGGAACACGAAGGACATCAGGCTGGCCACGATGCCCACCACGATGCCGTAGAGCAGGAAAGGCCACACGGTGCGGCGCAGGATCGGGCCTTCCATGCCCGACAGGCCCACCACCGCGCACACGGCCACGATGTTGTGGATGCAGATCATGTTGCCCATGGCGCCACCGGCGACCTGGGCGGCCACGATGATCTGGCGCGGCAGGTCGAGCTGCGCCGCCACGCCCCACTGGAACTCGGCGAACAGCAGGTCGGACACGGTGTTGGAGCCGGTGATGAACGCGCCCAGGCCGCCCACGTAGGAGGCGAACATGGGCCAGGCGTTGCCCGCGAAGCCCGCCACGGCCTGGGCCATGGCCAGGGGCATGGAGGGGTAGCCGCCGGGGTTCAGGGCCGCGTCGGCCACGCCGGAGCCGCGGAAGATGGACACCAGGGCCACGGCGAAGAACAGGGCGATGGTCGGGTTCTTCATCTTGGCGAAGGATTCCACCCAGGCCTTCTTGGCCGCCTCGCCGGGCATGCCGTGGATCAGGATGGTCAGCAGGGCGACCAGCATGAAGGGAATGGTGCCGGGCAGGTAGAGGTAGTCGATGGAGGCCGACACGCCCGTGAAGCCCATGATGTCGGCGAAGAGGATCTTCTGCGACGCCAGCCAGCCCTTGAGGCCCAGCTCGGGGATGCGGGTCAGCACCAGGATCAGGCCGATGAGCATGTAGGGCAGCCAGGCCTTGAACTGGCTCATGTGGCACTTGAACTCGCAGCTGGTGGAACCCTTGATCTCACCGGTCCAGTCGGCGTCCCACTTCTCCATGGGGCCGAAGTCCCAGGTCTCCTTGGGCACGCAGAAGCCCTTCTTGGCTCCGGCGACGATGATGCCCAGGCCGACCAGACCACCGATGAGCGAGGGGAACTCGGGGCCCACCAGCCAGGCGAAGCCCAGGTAGGGCACCGCGAAGGCCACGGCGGCGAAGATGCAGAACTTCCAGGCCTTGAAGCCGTCGGCCCAGGAGCGCTTGGGCCCGAAGAAGCGGGTGATGAAGCCGAGCATGAAGACGGGCAGGATGAAGATCATCGGCAGGTGCAGCAGGGTGACCCAGTGGCCGATGACGGCGTTGAACTCGCCCATGGTGGCGAAGTTCACGCCGGGCACGGTGTTCACGGCTTCGGTGACCAGCGGGTTGAGGAACTTCAGGCCGAGGATGATGGGCGTGCCCACCGCGCCGAAGCTCACCGGGAAGGAGTTGAACACCAGGCAGATGACCGCGGCGGCCAGGGGCGGGAAGCCCAGGCTGAGCAGCAGCGGGGCCGCCAGGGCCGCCGGGGTGCCGAAGCCCGCCGCGCCTTCGATGAAGGCCGCGAACATGTAGCCGATGATGATGGCCTGCACGCGCCGGTCGGCAGAGACGTTCTGCATCCCGTACTGGATGGTCTCCATGCCGCCGGAGTATTTGAGGGTGTACAGGATGATGATGGCGCCAAAGACGATGATCAGGATGCCCACGGCAGTGACCACACCCTGCAGGGACAGGGCCGCCAGGTAGCTCACGGGCAGGTTCCAGGCGGTCAGACCGCCCAGCACGCACACAAGCCAGGCCAGGGGCATGGCTTTGGTTGCGGGCCAGCGCAGGCCCACCATCAGGACCAGGGCCACCGCAATGGGCAGGGCCGCGACCAGGGCCAGAACACCAATTGACATAACAGGCTCCTTGAAAGGGGTTGAGGGTGAACGAAAAGCAAGGTTCGCTAAACAAGGAGTGTGCCAAGTGGCGTCTGGGAGAGAACAGGCAATGATGACAGCGAGTTGACGTCGTATCCTGCGGGCCGTGCAACGGGGCGGCCCCGCCGTGTCCGGGAAAACGGACGCCCGGGCTGCGCGGCTGCCGCCCGCAGGACCACCCGCAGGCTGGCGCCCCCCCGTCGCGTCCCACGCACCTGCGCGCCCATGACGGGAGGTTTCCTGATCGTGATACTAGCAGAGTACGGACAGATGGCAACCCCGGGCCCGTTTTTGGGCGGCCCGGGTGTCCGGAAAACAGGACAGCCCTGGCGGCGGCGCGAAAAAAACGGGGCGGCGCCAGGCGCCGCCCCGCGTGGGGACTGGTTCGGGGCTTGCGCCCCCGGGTGCGGGGCTACTTGCCCGCGCGCCCGTCGTCGCAGGCCTCGCCCGCCTTGTGGGCGTGCTCGGCCACGGTGGCCGCGTCGCAGCCCTCGCCCTTGCCCTTGGGGGCCTGGGCGGCCTTGCCCGCCTCGCCCACGGTGATGGGCGCGGCCTCGGCCATGTTGCGCAGCATCTCGTAGCGCACGAGGTAGTCGGCCTCGATGCGCGCGCGCAGCTTCTTGGACTCCTCGGGGAAGGTCCGCTCCAGCTGGCCGTAGCGGTTCTCGCCGGAGAGGAACTCCTGGAGCGAGCCGTCGGGAGCCTTGGACTCAAGCACGAACGGATTCTTGCCCTCGTCGGCCAGCTGCGGGTTGAAGCGGTACAGCGGCCAGTAGCCGGACTTCACGGCCAGCTCCTGCTCGTACTGGGTCTTGCCCATGCCCTTGCGGATGCCCTGGTTGATGCACGGCGCGTAGGCGATGATCAGCGAGGGGCCGGGGTAGGCCTCGGCCTCGGCCAGGGCCTTCATGAACTGCTGCTTGTTGGCGCCCATGGCCACGGAGGCCACGTAGACGTAGCCGTAGGTCATGGCCATGCGGCCCAGGTCCTTCTTGCCGGTCTTCTTGCCCGAGGCGGCGAACTTGGCGATGGAGCCCACCGGGGTGGCCTTGGAGGACTGGCCGCCGGTGTTGGAGTACACCTCGGTGTCCATGACCAGCACGTTGATGTCCTCGCCGGAGGCCAGGACGTGGTCCAGGCCGCCGTAGCCGATGTCGTAGGCCCAGCCGTCGCCGCCGAAGATCCACACGGACTTCTTGGTGAACAGGTCGTCCATGCCCGCGATCTCGCGCAGGGACTCGGGGCCGTGGCAGGTGCAGACCAGGTCGCGGACCTGGTCGCCGTATTCGCGGGACTTCTCGGCGTCGTCCTTGTGCTCCAGCCAGCCGCGCATGGCGGTGGCCAGCTCCTCGGGCAGCTCGCTTTCCAGGGCCTTGGTCACCAGCTGGGCCAGCTTGGCCCGGCGCTGCTTCACGGCCATGCCCATGCCGAAGCCGAACTCGGCGGCGTCCTCGAACAGGCTGTTGCCCCAGGTCGGGCCGTAGCCGTCGCGGTTGACGCAGTACGGCGTGGTCGGCGCGCTGGCGCCCCAGATGGAGGAGCAGCCCGTGGCGTTGGCCACGATCATCCGCTCGCCGAAGAGCTGGGTGATGACCTTGACGTAGGGCGTCTCGCCGCAGCCCGCGCAGGCGCCGGAGAACTCCATCAGCGGGGTGAAGAGCTGGCTGCCCTTGACGGTGTCGCGCTTGAACAGACCTTCCTTGGGCGCGATATGGGCCTCGGCGAAGGCCAGGTTGGGCACCTGCTCGGGGGTCTGGGTGTCGATGGGCCGCATGACCAGGGCCTTCTCCTTGGACGGGCAGATGTCGGCGCAGTTGCCGCAGCCCAGACAGTCCTCGGCGTAGACCTGCATGCGGAAGTGCATGCCCTTGACCTCTTTGCCCTTGGCTTCCAGGGTCGTGAAGGAAGCCGGAGCGCCTTCGAGCTCATCCGCAGTGGCCAGCACGGGGCGGATGGCCGCGTGGGGGCAGACGAAGGAGCACTGGTTGCACTGGATGCAGTTGTCGGCGATCCACTCGGGCACGTTGATGGCCACGCCGCGCTTCTCGAACTGCGAGGTGGCCACGGGGAACAGGCCGTCGGGCTCGAAGGCCGACACGGGCAGGCTGTCGCCCTTCTGGGCCAGGATGGGCCGGACCACGTCGCGGATGAAGTCGGGGTCGGCGCCCTGGGCGGCGGCGGCGTCACCGGCCTGGGCCCAGGCGGCGGGCACGGCGATCTCGTTGAGCGCGCCCACGGCGGCGTCCACGGCGGCGTGGTTCATGTTGACGATCTTGTCGCCCTTGTTGCCGTAGGTCTTCTTGATGGCGTCCTTGAGCAGGGACACGGCCTTCTCGAAGGGCAGCACGCCGGCCAGCTTGAAGAAGGCGGTCTGCATGACCATGTTGATGCGCCCGCCCAGGCCGGCCTCGGCGGCGATCTTCACGGCGTCCACGGTGTAGAACTTGAGGTTCTTGCGGGCGATGTCGCGGCGCAGGGCGGCGGGCAGCTTCTCGTCCATCTCCTGCACCGTCCAGGGGCAGTTGAGCACGAAGGTGCCGCCGTCCTTGATGTTGGCCAGCAGGTCGTACTGGTTCACGTAGGCCGGGTTGTGGCAGGCCACATAGTCGGCGGTGGTCACCAGGTAGGTGGACTGGATGGGCTTCTCGCCGAAGCGCAGGTGCGACACGGTGATGCCGCCGGACTTCTTGGAGTCGTAGGCGAAGTAGCCCTGGGCGTAGAGGTCGGTGTTGTCACCGATGATCTTGATGGCGCTCTTGTTGGCGCCCACGGTGCCATCGGAGCCCAGGCCCCAGAACTGGCACTGCACGGTGCCCGCCGGGGTGGTGTCGATGACCTCTTCCACGTCCAGGGATCTGTAGGTCACGTCGTCCACGATGCCCACGGTGAAGTGGTTCTTGGGCTGGGTGGCCAGCATGTTGTCGAACACGGCCTTGGCCATGGCCGGGGTGAACTCCTTGGAGCCCAGGCCGTAACGGCCCGCGACGATGGTCGGGGCGCTGCCGTGCTGCATGAAGGCGGTGCACACGTCCTGGTAGAGCGGGTCGCCCAGGGCGCCGGGCTCCTTGGTGCGGTCCAGGATGGTCACGCTGCCGCAGGTGGCGGGCAGGGCGCCCAGGAAGGCCTCGGTGACGAAGGGGCGGAACAGGCGGACCTTGAGCAGGCCCACGCGCTGGCCCTTGGCGTTCAGGTAGTTGACCACCTCTTCCAGGGTCTCGCAGCCCGAGCCCATGGCGATGACCACGCGCTCGGCCTCGGGATGGCCCACGTAGTCGAACAGGCGGTACTTGCGCCCGGTGATGGAGGCCACCTTCTTCATGTTGGCGGCGACGATGCCCGGCAGCTCGTTGTAGTAGGAGTTGGCGGCTTCGCGGCCCTGGAAGTAGATGTCGGGGTTCTGGGCGGTGCCGCGGATCTCGGGGTGCTCGGGGTTCACGCCCCGGGCGCGGAAGTCCTCGATGGCCTGCCAGTTGACGATCTTTTTGATGTCCTCGTAGTCGATGACCTCGATCTTCTGGATCTCGTGGGAGGTGCGGAAGCCGTCGAAGAAATGCAGGAAGGGCACGCTGGAGTCGATGGCCGACAGGTGGGCCACCAGGGCCATGTCCATGGCCTCCTGCACCGAGCCCGAGGCCAGCATGGCGAAGCCGGTCTGGCGGCAGGCCATGACGTCCTGGTGGTCGCCGAAGATGGACAGGGCGTGGGCGGCCACGGCGCGGGCGGTGACGTGGAACACGCCGGGCAGCAGCTCGCCGGAGATCTTGTACATGTTGGGAATCATCAGGAGCAGGCCCTGGGAGGCGGTGAACGTGCTGGTCAGCGCGCCACCGGCGAGCATGCCGTGCACCGCGCCCGCCGCGCCCGCCTCGGACTGCATCTGCTTCACGTCGCAGGTCTGCCCGAACAGATTCAGGCGGCCCTGGGCGGCCCAGTCGTCGGCCAGCTCGCCCATGGGCGTGGACGGAGTGATGGGGTAGATGGCGGCGCAGTCGGACAGCGCATAGGCGATATGCGCGGCCGCGGTGTTGCCGTCCATCGTCTTCATGTTTTTCGACATAGGTACCTCTCCTTTATGATTGGAAACACAGAGGACGTCAGGTGCGTGTCTGCCCCGGCCCGCGCGGGCCCGGCTCGTGGCGCCCGCAAACAAGAACCGTGCCAGCCTTCGGCGAGCGTGTGGTAGTACGAACGGGGACTGTTTGTCCACTCAAACAACGCTCGCCGCCCCCGCCCAGGGACCCCGTCGTCCGAAAAAACGGACACCTCGGGCCCATATCCATCTTCTGACCGAGAACAAGGAGCATATCAAGTCAATAATCGGTGAATGGCGGCTTTGGCTCGGCGACCGTCGCGGCCCCTGCGGTACGCGCCCGGGGCGGGGCGCCTCGGCGCCTGTGGCGCTCCCCGCCAAAGAAGCCCTTGGCCCGCGCGGGCCCGGAGCGGCCAGGTTCTGTCCGTCTCCGGCCAGGGCCGTGGTCCGTCCACCCACCCGGGCGCGGACGGGGCGCTCCCGGGCGGCTGCCCCCGCCCCGGCACGGGCGGGGCGCCCTACTCCGGGGCCTGGCCGATGCCGTTCTTCTTGAGCAGGGCGTAGAAATGCGAACGCGACAGGCCCGAGTCGCGCAGGATGGCCTTGATGTTCGTGCCGTGCATGGCCAGCAGGTATTCCAGGTAGCGCCGCTCCATCTCGTTCTTGAACTCCTTGAGCGCGGGCGTGCGGCGGGCGAAGAAGGCGTCCATGGCCCCGGCGACGGCGTCGCAGGCGCCCTGGGGCCCGGCCTGCGGGGCCTCGGGCGCCGGGGCGGCCTGGGGGTCCCCGGAAACCGACGCGGCCTGCGGGGCCGGGGCGGGCCCGGCGGCCCCGGGCCGGGGCTCCGGCTGGCGCTCCGCAGGGCGGCCCAGGGAGGCCTTGGTGACCTGGATGCGGATCTCCTGGGGCAGGTGCATGGCGTACAGGGTGCGCTCCTCCCCGGCGGCCACGCAGGCGCGCTCCAGCACGTTGAACAGCTCGCGCACGTTGCCCGGCCAGCGGTAGGCCGCCAGGACCTCGAAAAAGTCCGACCCGAAGCCCTTGAGGGGCATGCCGTACTGCTCGCACAGGCGGCTGACGTGGAACATGGCCAGGGGCTTGAGGTCGGCCTTGCGCGTGCGCAGCGGCGGCAGGTGGACGCTGATGGTCTTGAGCCGGAAGAGCAGGTCCTCGCGGAAGGTCCCGGCCTGGACCATGGCCTCGAGGTTGCGGTTGGTGGCGGCCACGATGCGGAAATCGCTCTCCACCTCGCGCGTTTCGCCCACGGGGCGGAAGCGCTTTTCCTGGAGCACGCGCAGGAAGGATTTCTGCAGCGCCAGGGGCATCTCGCCCACCTCGTCCAGGAAGAGCGTCCCGCCGTCGGCCAGCTTGACCAGCCCGATGCGGTCCTCGTTGGCCCCGGTGAAGGCGCCCTTGCGGTGGCCGAACAGGGTGGACTCGACCAGGGTCTCGGTGAGCGAGGCGCAGTCCACCACCACGAAACGGCCCTCGCAGCGGGCGCTGTTCTCGTGGATGGTGCGCGCGGCCAGCTCCTTGCCCGTGCCCGTCTCGCCGGTGATCAGCGCGCCGGAGTGGCTGCGCGCGGCCTGGGCGATGAAGTCGAAGACCTGCTGCATGGCCGGTCCGCGCCCGACCATATGCTCCAGGTTCAGGGCCACCACGGGCGCTGCCCCGCGCTTTTCCTGGCGGTACTTCAGCGCCCGCTGCACCGAGAGCATGGTCTGCTTGATGGGCGAGGGCTTGACCAGATAGTCCCAGACCCCGCGCTGGATGGCCAGCTCGGCGCCGTCGGGGTCGCCCTGCCCGGTGAGGATGATGACCTCGGGCGCGCCCGGGGCGGCCTTGATTTCGGGCAGGCGTTCCAGGCCGTTGCCGTCGGGCAGGCGCACGTCGAGGAACACCAGGTCGAACCCGCCGCGCTGCAGGGCGGCCAGGCCCTCGGCCAGGGTGCCCGCCGCCTCGCAGGCCAGCATCATCCGCGAAATCAGGCTGCACATGGTGCCGCGCACTTCCGGGTCGTCGTCGATGACCAGGACGCGGCTGCCCATGAGATTGTCGGCGCTAGTCGTCATCGGTCTGCAACACCTCGCGCAGGGCTTCGGAAAGGGTGTTCCTGTCGTAGGGCTTGAGCAGGATGCGCGCCACGTTGGACAGGCCCGCGGCCAGGGCCACGGCGCGCTCGCGCCCCGAGACCATGAGCACCGGCACGTCCGGCATGCGCCGCTCCAGCTCCCGGGCCAGCTCCACGCCGGAGAGCCCGGGCATGTCAAAGTCCGTGATCACCGCGTCGAAGCCCTCGGGGTCGCCGTCCACGGCCTCCAGGGCCTCGCGGGCGTCGCGGGCCGGGGTCACGGTGTAGCCCAGCGATTCCAGCACCCGGGGGATGGTCTGAAACTGGTCCTCGTCGTCCTCCACGAAGAGCAGGTGCCCGCTGCCCGTGTGCGTGCCCGCCGGAAGCTGGGCCCGGGGCAGCCCGTCGGTGTCGGTGACCGGGATGTGCACGGTGAACGCCGTGCGCTCGCGCGGGGCGCTCTCCACCTCGATGGAGCCCCGGTGGCCCTTGATGATGCCCATGACCACCGCCAGCCCCAGGCCCGTGCCCTCGGCCTTGCCCTTGGTGGTGAAGAACGGGTCGAAGATCTTGTCCACGATGGCCGGGGAGACCCCGGGGCCGTTGTCCAGCACCTGGAGCCGAAGGTAGCACCCCGGGGCCACGTTGCGCAATTCCGCCGCCGAGGGGTCCAGCTCGGCCACATCCAGGCGGACCTCCATGCGCCCGCCCGTCTCGCGCAGGGCGTGGAAGGCGTTGGTGGTCAGGTTCATCACGATCTGGTTGATCTGCGCCGGGTCGGCCATTACCGGCGGCAGGTCCTCGCGCACGTGGGAGACGATCTCGATATTGCGCGGCAGCGAGGCCTTGAGCAGGCCCAGGGCGTCGCGCAGCACCTCCTGGATGGCCGTGGGCTGGAAGCCCTCCTGCGAGGGCCGCGAAAACGTCAGGATCTGCTTGACCAGCCCGCTGCCGCGCCGCGCCGCGCGCAGGCAGCGCTCCAGGTCCTGCCCGGCGGCGGACTCGGGGTCGATGTCCATGAGCGCCAGCTCGGTGGAGTTGATGATCGAGGTCAGGATGTTGTTGAAGTCGTGGGCGATGCCTCCGGCCAGGGTGCCGATGGCCTCCATCTTCTGCGATTGCAGCAGCTGGCGCTCCAGGTTGGCCTCGCGGGTCACGTCCTCGGCGGTGGACAGGGTGCCGACCACGGCCCCGCGCTTGTCGCGCAGGGGCACCTTGCGGATTTCCAGCACCCGGGCCTCGCCCCGGGCGTTGTGGACCTGCTTGCGCGCCCGGCGCATGGGCCGTTCGGTGCGGATCACGTCGCGGTCGCGCTCGGTGGCCCAGGCCGCGAACTCGCGCGGGGGCAGCAGCACCTCGTCGGTGCGCCCGCGCACCCCGGGGACCTCGTCGATGCCGAAAAATTCGCTGAAGTAGCGGTTGGCGCCCAGGTAGCGCTGCTGGCGGTCCTTCCAGCACACCAGCTGGGGGATGGTGTCCATGAGGATTTCCTGGAAGGAGAGCTGGTCGTGCATGGTGCGCTCGGCCTCGCGGCGGCGCATGATGTTCATGGCCAGCAGCACCGAGATGCCGAGCAGCAGGGCGAAGCTGACCATGAGGGTCCAGAAGACCTCCTTGTCCAGCTCGTAGAAGGCCTGGGGCTCGTTGATGATCACGCTGTCGCCGGGCAGCTCCTCGTACGGGATATCCTGGCGCCTGAGCTCGTTGTAATCGAAGCCGTAATGCGTCTCGGCGTCGTAGATCACCGGCAGGTCGGCCATGGGCACGCCCGAGAGCAGCTTGAGGGCCATGCCCGCCGCGCGGCGCCCGTGCTCGCGCCCCGAGATGAGCTTGCCGCCCACGATGCCGTGGCCCAGCAGGAACTCCCAGCTCGAATACATGGGCGCGTCGGTGTGGGCGCGCACGATGCCCAGCACCTCCTGGGCCGAGGCGAAGCGCCCGCCCACGCTCTGGTAGAAGGGGATGAAATAGTAGAACGTGTCCGCCGGGGTTTCGCGCACCCGGGCGCGGATCTCCTCCAGGCTGAACTGGGTCCAGGCCTCGAACTCCAGCCGCCCGCCGAAGGTCGCCGCGCCGTCGCGCACCTGGTTCAGGATGGCCAGGCCCGTGCCCGACAGGTCGCCGATGGTCACCACCCGGCGGCGCCCGGGGTGCAGGCGCAGGGCCAGGGCCAGGGTCTGGGCCACATCGTAGTTCTCCACCACGCCGGTGATGGCCCGCCCCGCGATGCGCTCGGGCCGGAAGTCGTTGACCCCGCAGAAGACCACCGGCACGCCCGGGAAGAGGTGGTCGCCGTAGTCGAGGATGAAGTCGTAGGCGTTGTTGTCCGACACCAGCACCAGGTCGAAATGCGTGTCGCGGAACTTGCGGGCGTAGAGGTCCACCAGCAGCGGGCGCACGTGGTCCAGCTCGTATTTCTTGAAGTCCTGGTATTCCACCTGGACCTCGATGTCCGGGTGGTTGTCCAGCACGCTGCGGATGCCGCGCAGGATATCGTCGGACCAGGCATAGCCCTGGTGGTAGGAGTTCAGGTACAGCACCCGGGCGCGCAGCGTGCTGGACACCGTGGGCGGCGCCGGGCTCACCGTGTCGGGCGGCAGGTCCGGCGCCAGGGACAGGGCCTCCAGGGGCCGGACCCCGCCCCTGTCCGGAAAAACGGACAACAGCCCGGCGCAGGCCACGGCTACGGCCAGGGCCAGGGCCAGCCTCCGGGCGCGGCCCGAAGCGGGAGGGAACAAGGGTTTCATTCCAGGGGTTCTCCTGCCTGCGCGAGGCGTCCAGGCCCGCGCGGGCACGCCCGGGCTACAAGAAATGTTCCATCCGGCGCGGGGGCGCCGCCTCAGCGCGGGCGCCCGTGCGGGATGCGGCCTGGCGCCCCGCCGCGCGGGGCGGGCCGGGGGCGCCCTGATGCATGGTCCCGGCGTCCGGGCGCCTGCGCCAGCGCGGGGTTTCGCGCTCCATGATACGGCCCCGGGCCGCTTTTGCAAAGCGCGGGCGCGCGCGCCCTACTCCCGGCGCCCGTGGGGGAAGTGGCGCCCTTGGGGAGACCTATTCCGAGCAATTTCCAGCTTCCCGGCGCCCGTGGGTGAAGTCCGCCGCGTAGAGCCGCGAGGGTGCCCCGGGCCGGTCCTGCCCGGGCAGCACGAGAAAGACCACCTGCCCGCTCCAGCCCCGCCGGGCCACCTCGTCGGCCAGGCCGTCCACGGTGGTGCGCGCCACGGCGCCGTCCGGCCAGCCCACGCGGTGGCCGGCCACCACCGGCGTGCCGGGGTCCAGCCCCCCGGCCAGCAGCCCGGAGCGCACCTCCCCGGCCAGGGCCGCCGAAAGGTAGACCGCCATGGAGCAGCCCCGGGCCGCGAAGGCTGCCAGGGCCTCGGCCTCGGGCACCGCCGTGCGCCCGGGCGCGCGGGTGATGACCAGCGACTGCGTGCCCTGCGGCACCGTGAACCCCACCCCGGCCATGGCCGCTGCGGCAAAGGCCGCCGTGACCCCGGGCACGATGGCCCAGGCCACGCCCTCGGCGTCCAGCAGCGCCGCCTGCTCGGCCACCGCGCCATACAGCGAGGGATCGCCCGTGTGCACCCGCGCGGCCAGCCCCCCGGCGCGCACCGCCTCCATGAGCAGGGCGTGGGTCTGCTCCAGGGTCAGCGGCGCCGAGTCCACCACCCGCGCCCCGGGCCGCGCCCAGGCCACCACCTGCGGCGGCACCAGCGAGCCCGCGTAGAGCACCAGGTCCGCCCGGGCGATGAGATCCCGGCCCTTGACGGTGATCAGGTCCGGGTCGCCCGGCCCTGCGCCGATGAAATACACCTGTGCCATGTCTGGTCCTCCCGGGGCGCGGCCCCGGGCGATCATGCCGCCCGGCCCGGGCTTTGTCCATGCCCCCGGCAACGGCCAGCGCGGCCTAAGGAGACGGGACGGGCGGCGATGGCTCCCGGAAGGCGTGCAACGCCTGCGGCGGACCTCGGCGAGGCGGCGTGTCCTGGCCCCGGCAGGGACACGTCCCGGGGCGCGCCGGTGGCCAGGCAACGGCCTGCCCGACTGCATGGATGCTCCCCGGCCGGGAGCTTATTCCCTCGCCACGGCATGCGGCGGGCATGACCGGGGCAGCCCCCCATGATGCCAGGTCCAGGCGCTGCCGACCCGGCCTGGCGCACCGCAGGGCACGACGAGACCGCCCGGAAAGGGCATTGCCATTTCACACCACGCGCACAGACAAGAGGCTGCCCCGGGCCCTGGCCGAAGCCGACGCCGCCATTTCACGCCACGCGCGCAGACAAGAGAGACACCCCGCCGCTGTTGACATTGATTTTCATTTTCAATAATCTTTGTGTGTGGCCAGGCCGCCGTGTTCCCGCTCCGTATTGCTCCCTGACCGGAAACAACGGCCCGTGTTCCCATCCGGTAACGCTCCCCGGCCAGGCACGGCCCGCCCATGTTCCGATCCGGGATCATTGCCCGGCCGGACACGGCGGCCCGCCCACGCCACCCCGGCGCGACAGACAAAAATGTCAGGCCGAAAGCCGGGGCGGCACACGGAATTGTCATACAAAGCGGCGCGCCAAAGGACATTTCCGTCGCAGGGCGCCGTGCGACGGCCAAGCGCCGCCACAACCCGGGCCGCCAGGCGGCCACGCGGAGAACGACCATGACCGTATCCCAGTCCAGCATCACGTCCGTGGCCGCCCGGGGCAGTTTCCTGCGCCAGGGGCTCAAGGGTCTGTGCAGCCTGGAGAAAAAAGCGATGCCTGCCGCCGACGGCCCGGCCAGCGCCAACTCCGCCCCCCAGGCAGCCCCGGGCCGCAATCATGATTGCGCCAGTTGACAGGGGCACGGTCCGCCACTATTTGAGTGCTCAACCAATGTCGGGCGACTTGTCCGGCATGGTCATTGCTAGAGCATGAGCAAGGCCGCACCCGCACGGGAGACGCGGCGAGGAGAATACCATGACCATCGAACTCAAGAAGGACCGCAACCACCTCGTCTGTTCCTGGGAGGAGCCCAAGCGGGCCATGTTCCAGGGCCGCGAAGTCGTCATCAAGCGGCTGCTCATGCGCCGCCTGCGCCTGACCTCCAGCGGCGACATCCGCCGCTCCGAGCTCTCCAAGCTCGGCTCGCCCCGCCGCGAGAAGGCCGTGCGCCGCGAGCTGGAGCGCATGCGCCGCGAGGGTGCCATCGACGCCTAGCCAGGCACCCCGTCCGGCCTTGCGGACCCTTGCGTCCTGTTTTCCAGACACCTCCCTTCCACACACGCGCGGCGGGCCCCAGGCCCGCCGCACCCGTTCCGGGCCCCGGCTCCGCGCCGCAGTCCCGCCCCGCTCCGCCCCCGCGCCGCCCGGCTCAGGCGCGAATCCACAAGGCCGCGCCGTCCAGCTCGCGCATCAGGGCCTGGGTGGACGAGCCCATGAACACCCGGCGCAGCAGCCCCCGGCCCCGGCCCGTGCGGCCCGTGGCCACCACCGCGTAGCGCTCGCGCTCGGCCTCGGCCAGGATGGCCCGCGCCGGGGCCGCGCCCTTGACCGCCTGCGTGCGCACCCGCTCCGGGTCCACGCCGTTCTCGGCCAGGATCTCCATGGCCCCGGCGAACAGCGCCTCGGGGTCCGCAGGCCCCAGCGGCCCCTGGCCGAGCACGGTGAACAGCGTCACCGCGTGCTGCGGCTCGTCGCGCAGCATGAAGCCCACATGGTCGGCCATGCGCAGCGACGCATCGGACCCGTCCAGGCACAGCAGCACCCCCTGGCGGCCCTTTTCGAAACGGCGGCAGACCCACAGCGGCGCCACGAAGGCCCGTTCCAGGATGTCGCGGGTCACGCTCTGGTCCACCAGGGCCTCCAGGCCCTGCTGCCCGCGCCGCCCCAGCACAACCGCATCGTACAGCCCCCGCTCGCACTCGCGCAGGATGTCCTGGGACGTGGACACCTCGCGCAGCATGAGCTTGGCGTCCACCATGTCCTCGCCATAGCCCGCCTCGCGCAGCATGGCCATGGCGCCGTCCAGGGCGGCGCGGCCCTGCTCGCGGTTCTTCTTCGCGCGGCGGTCGTACTCGTCCAGGGTCTCGTAGTTGCGCTCATGGTCCCAGACCGCCGGGGGCCGGGGCGCGGTGTAGAACAGCGTGAGCGCCGTCTGCCCCTTGTCGCGCAGGAAATCGCAGATGAAACGCACCCCGTGCATGGCCGCCGCGTCGCAGGAAACCGTCACCAGCAGATGCCGCCGCATACGTTCCTCCCGTGGCCGAGGTTGGCCGGGCCGGATGCCCGGCTGGCTCGACCATAGCACCCGGCGCCCCGGAACGCGACAGAAAAGTGCATGATGCCGGGCCGTTGCTTGCGACTCCCCCCGCGTCGGCACGCCCCTGGACGCCGAAATTGCCCCGCGCGCCCGGCCCCGCGCGGGACCGCCACCCCCGTGGCCGCAGCATTTGCCAAAAGCCATCATATATTATAGACGAGTTGGCCGGGCCACCGCTGCGCAGCGGAGCGCCCGGACGCATCCGCCCGCCCCCGCCCCGGCGCGGGGCGCGGCGCCACGGAGGGACCCCATGTCCGCATACATCGTCTACCAGGACCAGCTCCCCGGGCTGTTCCGGCTGTGGGCCAAGATCTACAAAGTCCATGTGCCGGTGCAGACCGCGCCCGGGTTCTACGACTTCGCCCCCTGGGAGCCCGGCGGCGAGGTCGCCTGGGACTACGACCTGACCGTCAACCCCCTCAAGCGCTTCCTGCTGCCCCCGCGCGAGGACCTGGTGGTCTTCGACGCCAGGGACTACACGGCCAAGGGCGTATTCGAGGCGCCCCAGCAGCTGCTGTTCGGGGTCCACCCCTACGACCTGCGGGCCGTGGCCCAGCTCGACCAGCTCATGGAGCACGGCAGCCCGGACAAGAACTACCGCCGCCGCCGCGACAACACCGTGATCTTCGCCATGGAGCCCCTGCGCATCGCGCCCGACGCCTTCTGGTCCACCATGGGCGCGGGCCGGGCCGACATCGGCTTCGACCTCTACTGGACCAAGATCGGCCCGGCCACGTTTTTCGTGGAGGTGGGCACCGCGCGCGGCGAGGAGCTGCTGCTGGCCGGGGGCGAGGTGGAGCGCGCCAGCGCCGCCCACCACGAGGCCGCCCGGCGCACCCGCGAGGCCACCCGCCGCCACGCCGACGCCCACGGCCTGAAATTCCCCTGGCAGGAGCTCGCGCGCGTCATGGCCAAGGCCTGGGACGACAGCATCTGGCGCGAGAAGTCCTCCATGTGCCTGGCCTGCGGCTCGTGCAACCTCGTCTGCCCCACCTGCTACTGCTTCGACATCCGCGAGGAGATGGACGAGACCATGACCCGGGGCCGGCGCTGGCGCCAGTGGGACGCCTGCATGCTGCCCTCCTTCGCCCTGGTGGCCGGCGGGCACAACTTCCGGGCCAAGCACCTGGAGCGCTACCGCCACCGCTACTTCCGCAAGGGCAAATACATCTTCGACATGATCGGCGAGCCCGGCTGCGTGGGCTGCGGGCGGTGCATCAAGGCCTGCACCGCGCGCATCGCCAACCCGCTGACCGTGTTCAACAGGCTGTGGGAGGAATACGCATGACCCCGGGCAAGGACTTCACCCCCTACGCGCCGCGCCCGGCCACCCTGGTGCGCAAGGTGCGCCTGTCCGACTTCGTAACCCTGTTCGAGTTCGAGCAGGACAACGGCCGCCCCCTGGCCCACAAGCCCGGGCAGTTCATCCAGGTCTCGGTGTACGGGGTGGGTGAGGCGCCGTTCTCCATCAGCTCGCGGCCCAAGGCGGGCACCAACAGCTTCGAGATCGCCGTGCGCAACATCGGCAGCGTGACCAGCGCCCTGCACGCCCTCCCGGTCGGCGCCAAGGTCGGCATCCGCGGGCCCTTCGGCTCCTACTTCCCGGTGCAGGAGTTCGTCGGCAAGGACACGCTCTTCGTGGCCGGGGGCCTGGGCTACATCCCCCTGCGCAGCCTGCTGCGCTACCAGCTGCGCCACCGCGACGAGTTCGGGCGCATCATGCTGCTCATCGGCACCCGCTCGCCCTCCGAGCGCATCTTCGTGGACGAGATCGAGAAGCTCTCCCAGCGCGACGACATCGAGGTCATGGAAACCGTGGACTGCGTGGGCGACTCGTGCTGGCAGGGCAACGTGGGCGTCATCACCACCCTGCTGCCCAAGGTGCGCCTGGACGTGGAGAACACCTACGTGGCCATGGTCGGCCCGCCGGTGATGTACCGCTTCGTCATCGGCGCCTGCGTGGGCGACCAGTGCATTTCGCCAGAGCGCATCTACGTGTCCCTGGAGCGCAAGATGAAATGCGGGCTTGGCAAGTGCGGCCACTGCCAGATCAACGGCGTCAGCGCCTGCGTCAGCGGCCCCGTGTTCCGCTACACCGACATCGAGCCCCTCAAGGAGGCGCTGTGAGCGCCCCCGGCGATCCCCTGGGAGGAACCATGGCCGACAAGCCGAAAATCGCCTTCTTCGACTTCGCGGGCTGCGAGGGCGACCAGCTCCAGGTGGCCAACCTGGAGGAAAAGCTCCTGGACCTGCTCGAACACGTGGAGCTGGTCAGCTTCCGCGAGGTCATGACCGGCCACGCCGACGACTACGCCATCGCCTTCGTCGAAGGCTCCATCACCCGCCCCGAAGACGAGGCCCGCGTGCGCGACATCCGCGCCCGGGCCAAGATCCTCGTGGCCCTGGGCGCCTGCGCCCACATCGGCGGCGTGAACTGCATGAAGAACTTCATGGACGAGGCCGTGTACCGCGAGCACGTCTACGGCCACAAGGCCCGGGCCTACGCCACGGGCCCGGCCCGCCCGGTGTCCGCCGTGGTGCCTGTGGACGCGGCCATCCCCGGCTGCCCCATCGACGGCCGCGAGTTCTTGCGCGTCACCAAGCAGCTGCTGCTGGGCATGCCCCCGACCCTGCCCGACTACCCCGTGTGCGTGGAATGCAAGATGGCGGGCAACGTCTGCCGCTACGAGCGCGGCGGGCTGTGCCTGGGCATCATCACCCGCGGCGGCTGCGGGGCCTGCTGCGTCACCGAGGGCGCCCAGTGCTGGGGCTGCCGGGGCCTGGCCCCGGGCGCCAACCTCGACGCCGCCCGCTACGTCATGCAGGACCGCGCCGGGTTCTCGCGCATCCAGGTCCAGGACCTGATGCGCATGTACCTCGGCCACACCACGGCCCCCCTCTAATTCCCGGAGCATCGCCATGAGCGCCAAGAAAACCCCCGCCCCCGCCGCGCCCGACGCAACCGCCACGCCCCCGGCGGGCGCGGCCACGGCCTCCGGCAAGGCCCGCCGGATAGAGGTCAAGCACGTCAGCCGCGTGGAAGGCCACGGCAACATCGTGGTGGAGATCGACGCCCAGGGCAAGGTCCGCACCTGCCGCTGGGAGGTGCCCGAGGCCCCGCGCTTCTTCGAGGCCATGATCCTGGGCAAGGATTTCCGCCAGATCCACCAGATCGTCTCGCGCATCTGCGGCATCTGCTCCATCGGCCACCAGCTCACGTCGCTGCAAGCCACCGAGGACGCCCTGGGCGTGCAGGTCTCGGAGCAGACCCTGCGCCTGCGCAAGCTGGCCCTGCACGCCGAAAACCTGCAAAGCCACATCCTGCACGTGGCCTACCTCGTGCTGCCCGACCTGGCGGGCGCGGGCTCCATCATCCCCCTGGCCGCCACCCACCGCCAGGAGCTGACCAACTGCATCGCCCTGCACCGCGCGGCCAACGAGTTCTCGCGCGTCATCTGCGGGCGCACGACCCACCCCCAGCGCCTGGTGCCCGGCGGGTTCACCCGCATCCCGACCCCGGCGGAACTCGCGGCCCTCAAGAAGCAGCTCGAAGACGCCGTACCCCGCCTGCTGGACGCCGTGGCCCTGGTGGCCTCCCTGCGCGAGGCCCTGCCCGACTTCCAGCGGCCCACGGAATACGTGGCCCTGCACTCGCCCACCGAATACGCCATGTACTGGGGCGAGGTGGGCACCAATCTGGAGGAGCAGCCCGTTCCCGCCCTGTACTACCGCGACCTGACCAACGAGTACCTCGTGCCGCACTCCACCGCCAAGTGGACGCGCAACAAGGCCGACTCGCTCATGGTCGGGGCCCTGGCGCGCTTCAACCGCAACCACAAGCGCCTGTCGCCCCTGGGCCGCTCCGTGGCCGGAACCCTGGGCCTCAAGGCCCCCTGCGCCAACCCCTACATGAACAGCCTGGCCCAGCTCGTGGAATGCGCCCACAGCCTGGAAGACTCCATCCGGCTCATCGACGAGCTGCTGGCCCGGGGCCTGCGCGCCGAACCCGCGCCGGACATCGCCCCGCGCGCAGGGCGCGGCGTGGGCGCCATGGAGGTGCCCCGGGGCATCCTCTTCCACTTCTACGAGTACGACTCCAAGGGCCGCATCGTGAACGCCGACTGCGTCATCCCCACCAACCAGAACCACGCCAACATCCAGAAGGACCTCGACGCCCTCGTCCCGGCCATCAAGGACAAGTCCGAGGCCGAAATCGAACTGCTGACCAGCATGCTCGTGCGCGCCTACGACCCCTGCATCTCCTGCTCCACCCACTTCGTGGACCTGCGCGAACCCGAAACCCGCAGCTTCGTGCGCTTCGTGCGCGTGGACTAGCCCGCCGGGGCGCTGCCCCGGACCCCGGCCAGGGGGCTCCGCCCCCCGGCACCCCCCGCCAGGGCCAAAGGCCCGGGGGCCAATGGCCCCTGGACCCCAAACCCCGATGCGGGCCGGGCGGCAGGAAGCCGCCCGGCCCGCATCGGGGTTTTAACGGGCGCGCCACCCCGGGGCGCGTTCGTAAACGGGCAAGACGCCTTCGGGGCCCCGCCCTGGACACACGACCCAAGAGCCCGCCCCATCCCCCCAAAGAAAAAGGTCTTTTTGGGGGAAAGGGAGGGGGTCCGGGGGAGGGGAGAACCCCTTTTTCTCCTCAAGAAAAAGGGGTTCTCCCCTCCCCCGGCAGCCCCAGCCCCGGCGCACGCCGCGCGGCTAGTCGCGCAGGGCTTCGTCGGCCTCGCGTTCGGCCTTGCAGTCGGCGCACAGGGTGGTGACGGGGCGGGCCAGCAGGCGTGCGGGGGTGATGGGTTCGCCGCAGTCCTCGCAGATGCCGTAGGTGCCGTCTTCCAGGCGCCGCAGGGCCTGGTGGATCTTGCGGATCATCTTGTGCTCGCGGTCGCGCAGGCGCAGGACCATGGAGCGGTTGCTCTCGGCCTGGGCCAGGTCCACCACGTCGGCGAAGCGGTCGTCGGCGGCGGTCTCCTCGGCGGCTGTGGCCCGGCCCTTGGCGTCGATCTCGTCGAGCATGGCCCGCAGGTTCCGTTCCACCTGGGTGTAGTCCAGGCCCGGCACCTGGCCCCGGCTTTCCCGGGCGCGGCTTTCACCGGCCATCAGAGATACTCCTCGTCGTCCTCGTAGTCATCGGCAACCTCCGGCGCGTCGAGCACCTCGAAGCGCTGCACCTTGAGCACATGGCGGCCCTGCTTCTTGGTCAGGGTGCCGACCACCTGCACGTATTCATCCACGTAGTCCAGCAGTTGCGCGCCCTTGCCCGAGTCCTCGACGAGGTATTCGCGCATGTCGTCGGTGGCGATCTGCACGGCGGTCACTTCCTCGTCCTCGTCCCACTGGCAGGGATCGACGTAGCCTTCCACGGTGATCATTCCGGCGCTCTTCTTCATCGGAGCCTCGTCACAGGCGGTTCGGGGTTGCTGCGCTGCCCGCCGGGCAGCCTGAACGGGTAGCAACTCCCGGGCCAACTCGTATCCATCCGGAATACATGAACTATAAAAAGGCGCGCCCCTGGAAAAGTGGAACCCCTGGTTCCTATGCTGCGGGGCTGCGGGCGCCGCGCTCTGGGCGCCGCGCCTAGGGCGCTATTTGAATTCTTCCTTGCGGATGCCGTGACGGGTCATGAGCTTGTGCAGCTGGCGCGTGCTCACGCCCGCGTCCTTGGCCGAGCGGTTGATGCGCCCCTTGTGGCTGGCCAGCAGCTCCTTGATGTAGTGGCGCTCGGCGCTCTCCTTGGCCCGTTCGCGGAATTCGGCCAGGGTCAGGGACAGGTCCAGGGGCAGGGTGGCGGCCGGGGCCTCGTGCTCGAAGAGTTCGGCGGGGAAGCTCTCGGGGGTCAGGATGCGCGAGGTTTCCAGGATGAAGGCCCGCTCGACGAGGTTTTCCAGCTCGCGCACGTTGCCCGGCCAGGGGTAGCCCTCGAAGGCCGAGAGCACCGAGGGGTGCACGCCGGTGATGTCCTTCATCAGCTGGCGGCGCAGGCGTTCCATGAAGTAGTCCACCAGCAGGGGGATGTCCTCGCGGCGGTCGCGCAGGGCCGGGATCTCGATGGGGAAGACGTTCAGGCGGTAGTAGAGGTCCGAGCGGAAGTCGCCCTTGTCGCAGCGCTGGGCCAGGTCGTTGTTGGTGGCGGCGACGATGCGCGCGTCCATACTGATGGCCGCGTCGCCGCCCACGCGCTGGAAGACCTTGTCCTGGAGCACCTGGAGCAGCTTGATCTGCGCCGGGGGGGTGATGGTGCCCACCTCGTCGAGGAAGATGGTGCCCCCGGCGGCGATCTCGAAGCGCCCGAGCTTGCGCTTGACGGCGCCGGTGAAGGCGCCCTTTTCGTGGCCGAAGAGTTCGCTTTCGATGAGCGTGTCGGGGATGGCCCCGCAGTGGACGCTGACGAAGGGCCCGTCCTTGCGGTTGGACAGGGCGTGGATCAGCCGGGCGACCACGCCCTTGCCGGTGCCGGTCTCGCCGGTGATGAGCACGGTGGAGATGGTCGGCGCCACGAGGCGGGCCTTCTCGAAGACCTTGCTCATGGCCGGGTTGCGCGTGCCGACCACCTGGGTGTTGTCGCCCATGGCCGCCGCCGCACGGAAGTAGTCCACCTCGGTCTGCAGGCGGATGGCCTCGTGGATGGAGTCCACCACGTACTGGGTTTCCACCGGGTCCAGGGGGTAGGTCAGGTAGTTGTCGGCCCCGGCCTTCACGGCCTTGACCGCGTCGCGGATGCGGTCGGGCGCGGAGAGGGCCACGACGATCATCTGCGGGTTGTTGCCCCACAGGGGTTGCAGGGCGCGCTTGTAGCAGGCCGTGTCCTGGCGCTGGCCGCCGTCGAGGAAGCCGTTGTCCACGAAGGCCATGTCGTAGTGGCGGCGCACCAGGGCCGCGGGCAGTTCGCCCGGGTCGGCGCACATGTCCACCGAGGCCTCTGCGGCGAAGGCGTCGGCGACGATGCGCGGGGTGCGCTCGTCCCTGGTGGCGGCAAGGATGCGCTTCATCTGGTCGGCCTCCGGGGGGCCATGGCCCCTGTGGGCGTTAGTACCGGGAGCGCGCCCGCCTTGCAAGTACCCGCTGCACGTTCCCCGGATGCGGAACCGGATGTTCCCGAAACCAGGAACAGGAACTCGCAGTTCCT
Organism: Desulfocurvus vexinensis DSM 17965; assembly: GCF_000519125.1. NCBI lineage: Bacteria > Pseudomonadati > Thermodesulfobacteriota > Desulfovibrionia > Desulfovibrionales > Desulfovibrionaceae > Desulfocurvus > Desulfocurvus vexinensis. The sequence goes on along the minus strand of NZ_JAEX01000011.1, from coordinate 70,933 downwards.
GTTTCAGGAACATGCCTGTTTCCAAGGCCATACGCCCCATGCGGGCTCCGGGGCCGCCCCGGGCAAGCCTTGCGGGGCCCGGCGCGCGGCGCCCCCCGGGGTCGCAAGGCAGGCGGAATGCGGCCTTGGGGAAAACAGGACGCCGCACGTCCGCATCCTGGGACATCAAACGAATTTAGCCAAATAATATCAGCATATTAAACATTGGCCCGAGGTTTGCTCTCTTCACCTCTGGCAAACCGGTGCGCAAGGGCGCCCGGGGCGCCAAGGAGCAGGCGGACATGAGCAAGCACACCAAGCCCAAGACCATCACCGTCACCGGCATCGTCGTGCCCAACGACTGGGACCGGGGCGGGCGGCTGTCCGAAGTCGTGCTGTGCGCGGCCGACGAGTCGGAATTCGTGCTCGCCGGAGACAAGCAGCGCGAGCTGTTCGCCCTGTGCCACCACAGGTTGAGCGTCACAGGCACCGAGGCCAGCGACGACCGGGGCCGCAGGGCGCTGGTCGTGGCCGGATACGCCGTGCTCGGCAACGAGGCCGACTGCGGCTACGAATCGGGATTCCAGATCTAGGCATGGGCGGAGTACCCCGCATGAGAACGCTGCAAACCACCCGGTTTTCCCTGGCGCTGTGCGCCTGGCTGCTGGCGGGCGCCCTGGCCGCCGCCGAGGCCTCGGCCAACGCCGTGGAGCCCTATTCCGGGCGGGGCCTGATTTTTTCCAGCGACGGCACCTTGTATTTCGAGGCCGAGGAAGGCGGGGTCTACCTGCTCGAAGGCGAGGACCTCGCCGACCACGAAGGCGCCGTGGTGCGCCTGACGGGCACCCTGAGCGACTCGCTGCACGCCATGCCCGTACTGTTCGTGGACAGCGTGACCGAAGAGCAGCCCGGCACGACCGACGACGCGCCCCGCCCCGAGACCGACCCGGGCGACCAGTAGCGGGGCCAACCACAGACCATCCGGGCCGCCGCAACGCGGGGCGCGGAGATGGGGGAACAACGAATGGACTACATGAGCGACACCGCACAAGCAGACAAACCTCCCCTGGAACAGGCCGAAGACCGGCCTCCCTCCGTACCCCGAACCCGTGACGCGGGCCCCCTGCGCCGCGAGCAGGCCCTCTTCGTGGAGAGCCGCGCCGCGCGCCAGTACCGCGAGCGTTTCCATCCCGGGGTCGATGCCCGCCAGTGGAGCGACTGGCACTGGCAGCTCAAGAACCGCCTGACCGGCCCGGACCGCTTCGCCGCCACCCTCGGCCTGACCGCCGACGAGGCCGCGGCCTTTGCTGGCGCCGCCGGGCTGCGCCTGCCCGTGGCCGTGACGCCCTACTACGCCTCGCTGCTGTACGCCGAGCGCCAGGCCAGCGGCCACGCCCTGGGCCGGACCATGCTGCCCTCGGCGGGCGAGTTCCCCACCGCCTGCCACGAGCTGGCCGACCCCCTGGGCGAGGAGCACGACAGCCCCGTGCCGGGCATCGTGCACCGCTACCCCGACCGGGTGCTGTTCCTGGTCACCGATTTCTGCGCGGCCTACTGCCGCTACTGCACGCGCTCGCGCCGCGTGGGCCGGCTCGAGGCCAAGAGCCGCATGACCCGCGTCTGGGACCAGGCCGTGGCCTACATCGCCGCCCACCCCGAGGTGCGCGACGTGCTCGTCTCCGGCGGCGACCCGCTGATGCTCTCCGACGCGGCCCTGGAGTACATCCTGTCGCGCCTCACGGCCATCCCGCACGTGGAGATCGTACGCATCGGCACCAAGGCGCCCATGGTCCTGCCCCAGCGCATCACTCCCCGGCTCACGCGCATGCTGCGCCGCTACCATCCGCTGCTGATGAGCATCCACTGCACGCACCCGGCGGAGCTGACCCCCGAGGCCGTGCAGGCCTGCGGCAGGCTGGCCGACGCGGGCATCCCCCTGGGCAGCCAGACCGTGCTGCTCACCGGCGTCAATGACGACGCAAGGACCCTGGGCGACCTGTTCCGGGGCCTGCTCAAGGCCCGCGTGCGCCCCTACTACCTCTACCTGTGCGACCAGGCGGCGGGCACCACCCATTTCCGCACCCCGGTGACCAGGGGCCTGGACATCATCCGCGCCCTGCGCGGCTTCACCTCGGGCTACGCCCTGCCGCACTTCGTGGTCGATCTGCCCGGCGGCGGCGGCAAGACCCCGCTGTGCCCCGACTACGTGGCGGGCGCCGACGGCCAGGACATCGTCTTCCGCAACTGGGAAGGCCGCGAATACCGCCTGCACGACCCCGCCTCGGCGGCGGTCCTGGCCCGGAGCGGCAAGCTGTCATGAAGATCGGCCTGACCTACGACCTGCGCGAGGACTACCTGGCCCAGGGCTACTCCCTGGCCGAGACCGCCGAGCTGGACAGCCCGGCCACCGTGGACGGCCTGGAGGCCGCCATCCGGGCCATGGGCCACGAGGTGGAGCGCATCGGCGGGCTGGCGCCCCTGGCCGGGGCCCTGGCCGCCGGGCGGCGCTGGGACCTGGTGTTCAACATCGCCGAGGGCATGCACGGCTTCGGGCGCGAGGCCGCCGTGCCCGCGCTGCTGGAGGCCTGGGGCATCCCCTGCACCTTCTCCGACCCGCTGGTGCTGGCCCTGGCCCTGCACAAGGGCATGACCAAGCGCGTGGTGCGCGACTGCGGCCTGCGCACGCCGGACTTCGCCGTCATCGAGCGCCTGGAGGACGTGGACCGCGTGGCCCTGCCCTACCCGCTGTTCGCCAAGCCCGTGGCCGAGGGCACCAGCAAGGGCGTGACCGGCAACTCCCTGGTGCTGGAGCCCTCGGGGCTGGTGCCCGTGTGCGCCGAGCTGCTCAAGACCTTCGCCCAGCCCGTGCTGGTGGAGGAATACCTGCCCGGGCGCGAGTTCACCGTGGGCCTGCTGGGCAGCGGGGAGCGCGCGCGCTCCGTGGGCGTGATGGAGGTCTTCGTGGTCGGCGGCGCCGACACCGGGGCCTACACCTTCGACAACAAGGCCGAGTACGAAAGCCGCATCCGCTACGAGCTGGCCGACGACGCCCCGGCGCGCGCGGCGGCGGAGCTGGCCCTGGCCTCCTGGCGCGCCCTGGGCTGCCGCGACGGCGGCCGGGTGGACGTGCGCCTGGACGCTGCGGGCCAGCCCGCGTTCATCGAGGTCAACCCCCTGCCGGGGCTCAACCCCTCGCACTCCGACCTGCCCATCATGTGGGCCCTGGCCGGAAAACCTTACGGGGCACTCATCGCGGCCATCGTGGACTCGGCCTGCGAGCGGCTGCCCCAGGGAGGGCCGCGCCCATGAAACGGGCCGTGCTGCTGCAAAACCGCCCCGGCCCCGGCGCCAGCGCCGACGACCGCGACACCCTGGTCCAGGCCGCCGCCGTGCGCAAGGCCCTGAAGACCCTGGGGCTGGACACGGCCTCGGTGTCCTTCACCCTGAACCTGCCCGACACGGCCTCGGCCCTGCGCGGGGCCGCGCCCGACGTGGTCTTCAACCTCGTGGAAGGCGGCGAGGGCGGCGGGCGCTGCATCCACTACGCCCCGGCCCTGCTCGAGGACATGGGCCTGCCCTTCACCGGGTCGGGCTCCTCGGCCATGGCCCTGTCATCCAACAAGCTCTTTGCCAAGGCCGTGCTGCGCGCGGCGGGCATCCCCACCCCCGACTGGCGCACCCTCTCCGCCCTGGGCGCCCCCGGGGCCGACGCCCAGGGCCGGTTCATCGTCAAGTCCGTGTGGGAGCACGCCTCCATCGGCCTGGGCGACGACGCCGTGCCCCGGGTGGACTGCGCGGGCGAGCTCTGCGCCCTGCTGCGCGAGCGCGCGCCTCTGCTCGGAGGCGAATGCTTCGCCGAGCGCTATGTGGAGGGCCGCGAGTTCAACGTCGCCGTGCTCGACGGGCCCCGCGGCCCGCAGGTGCTGCCCGTGGCCGAGATGCTCTTCACCGGGCAGTGGGCCGAGGGGATGCGCATCCTGGGCTACGCCGCCAAATGGGAGGAGGACAGCCAGGCCTACCGCTCCACGCAGCGCAGCTTCGAGCTGACCCCGGACGACGCGCCCCTGGCCCGGGCCCTGGCCGACGCGGCCCTGGACTGCTGGCGGGCCTTCGACCTGTGCGGCTACGCGCGCGTGGATTTCCGCGTGGGCGCCGACGGCGTGCCCATGGTCATCGACGTCAACGCCAACCCGTGCCTGTCGCCCGACGGCGGCTTCCGGGCCGCCCTGCGCCGGGCGGGCCTGGGCTTCGAGGAGGCCGTGATGCGCATCGTCCAGGCCGGGGTGGCGCGCCCCGGCTTCCCCCCGACCCGCAAGGCGGCCTGAGCGTGGCCGCGTGCGCCCCTGCGCGGGCCCTGGCCCTGCGCGAGACCGTCCGCCCCGAGGACCGGCAGGCCGTGATGGACGTAGCCGCCTCGTCGGGCTTCTTCTCCCCGGCGGAGGTGGACATGGCTGGCAGCCTCGTGGAGGAGCGCCTGCGCGACGGCGAGCCCAGCGGGTACTTCTTCGTGTTTGCGGAAGACAGCGCGGACAATGAGGTGGCACGCGGCGCCGGGGCCGCGCCCATGGCGGGGTTCGCCTGCTACGGCCCGGCCACCTACGCCCCCGACTGGGTGGACCTCTACTGGATCGCCGTGCACCAGTCGCGGCGCGGCGCGGGTGTGGGCAGCGCGCTGCTGGAGCAGGTGGAGCGGCGCGTGCGCGGCCCCCGGGCCACGACCCTGGTGGCCGAAACCTCCTCGCGCAGGCAGTACCAGCCCACCCGCGCCTTCTACGAGCACAAGGGCTTCGCCCTCATCGCCATGATGAAGAGCTTCTACGCCCCGGGCGAGCACAAGATCATCTACGCCAAGCGCCTGGACCCGCCGGGCCGCCCCTGATCCACCATCACGGTTGATTCCCGTCCCCGGATTGGGGTATTCTGGGGAACCGGACGGCACCCCCGCCCGGCTTCGCGGCGCGTTGCGCCGTGAAAACCCGCCCGCCGCACCGGTCCACGCCGGTCAGGCCCTGGGCCGCTCCGGGAACAAGGAACGCCGCACCCATGCCCCTGACCGTCCTGATCATCGACGACGAAGAATTCCTGCGCCGCAGCCTGGCGGATTTCATCGAGGACCTGGAGCACGAGCCCCTGCTGGCGGCCAACGGCAGGGAAGGCCTGGACCTCCTGGAGGCCGCGCAGCCCGCCTTCGTGTTCGTGGACCTGAACATGCCCGTCATGGACGGCTACGAGTTCATCGCCCGGGCCCGGGCGACGCACCCGGAGCTGCCCATCGTCGTACTCTCGGGCGTGGGGCTGGTGGAGGACGCCATGCGCGCCGTGCGCGCCGGAGCCTGGGACTTCATCCCCAAGCCGGTGACGGACTTCGCCGTGCTCGAGCACACCCTGACCAAGAACCTGGAGCGCGCCCGGCTGCTGCGCGAGAACCGCGAGCACCGCGAACACCTGGAGGAGATGGTCCGCCGCCGCACGGCGGAGCTGGAGCACACCCGGCTGGAGATCGTGCACACCCTGGGCAAGGCGGCGGAATACCGCGACAACGAGACCGGCAACCACGTCATCCGCGTGGGCAACATCGCCGCCGTGCTGGCCGGGGCCATGGGCCTGCCCCCCCGGCGCTGCGAGCTGCTGCGCCACGCCGCGCCCATGCACGACGTGGGCAAGATCGGCATCCGCGACTCCATCCTGCTCAAGCCCGGCAAGCTGACGCCCGAGGAGTGGGAGATCATGAAGACCCACACCCGCATCGGCTACGAGATCCTCACCCCCCGCGACGCCCAGAGCGAGCAGGACGTCTGCGGCCTGGCCCAGGCCCCCGTGGGCGACGAGCCCAACGCCCTGCTGGCCCTGGCGCGGACCATCGCCCTGTACCACCACGAGCGCTGGGACGGCACCGGCTACCCCTGCGGCCTCAAGGGCGAGGCCATTCCCATCGAGGCGCGCATCGTCACCGTGGTGGACGTCTACGACGCCCTGGGCAGCGAGCGCACCTACAAGGAGGCCTTCGACGAGCCCACCTGCCGACGCATCCTGCGCGAGGGCAGCGGCACGCACTTCGACCCCCAGGTCATCGAGGCCTTCTTCGCCAACATCAACACCGTGATGACCATCCGCCGCAACTGGCAGGACTAGCCGGACCGTCCGCCCTGCACTCCGGGAGCCCCGGAGCAGCCATCCCGCGTCAGCGCTGCATGAGCAGCGCCGTGCCCGCCACGGCCAGCACCGCGCCGAGCATGGCTCCGCCCGTGGGCCTGCGGCCCGTGCCGATCCAGATCACGGGCAGGATGAGGATGGGCGAGGTGGCCGAGAGGATGGCCACCACCCCGGCCGGGCCGTTACCCAGGGCGTGCAGCAGCAGGGTCATGCCCAGGGCCATGCCCACCAGGGCGGACAGGGCCACGCGGCCCAGAAGCCGCGCCGTGAGGGGCACCGGGCTGCCGCTGCGCCCGCCCGAGACCAGCCACAGCCCCAGCGCCGCCACGCCGCAGCGCATGGCCGAGGCGGCCACGGGATCGACCCCCGCGTCGAGCACGGGCTTGATGACGATGCTGCCCACGGCCTGGCAGGTGGCCGAGCACAGGCCGAAGAGCACGCCGACGGCGAGCGGACCGCGCACCTGCTCCCACTCGTGCTGCCGCCCGGCGGCGTGGCCGAAGTAGACGGCCAGCACCACGCCGGTCATGGTCAGGGCGCTGCCCGCCAGCACCTGCCAGCAGACCCGCTCGCCCAGGAAGACCACCCCGAGCAGGGCCGTGATGGGCGCGTTGGCCGTGAACAGGATGCCCGAGCGCCGGGGCCCCAGGCGGCGCACGGCGGAGAACAGGGCCGTATCGCCCACGAAGATGCCGATGAAGGCCGACAGGGCGACCACGGCCCCTTGGGCCCAGGTGAGGGTGGCAAAACCGCCCGAGGCCAGGGCCATGGCCCCGAGCATGGCGAAGGCCATGGAGATGCGCAGGCGGTTGAAGGGCAAGGCGCCCAGGGCCCGCGCCGGGCCCACGGAGATGACCCCGCCCAGGGACCAGCAGGCCGCGGCCCCAAGGGCGGAAAGCTCGGCGACGAACATGGGACGGTGCTCCGGGTGCAGTGTTCAGGCGCGCCAAACTAAAGCGCAACCGGTCCGGAATCAATACGAAAAGAGAGCGCGAACAGGGTGGAGCTCCCTGCGGGAGCAGGGCCCGGGAAGGGCGCATGGCCTGCCTGCCCCGGCTCCCGCCCGGCGGCAGAATGCACCAAGGCCCCCCGCCGGGAATCCCGGCGGGGGGCCTTGCGTCTGGTGTTCCGGGCGCCCCGGGAGGCCGGGGCGCACCGGGCACGCGGCCAGGCGCCGCGCCTCAATCCTCCCGGCAGTAGTGGCCCTCCAGGCGGCGGGGGGCGGCGGGGGGCGGCGCCGGAAGATCGCCCAGAGCCTCGGCGCCCGGGCCGCTGCCCGCCTGCTCGGCCAGCCAGTCGCGCAGGGCCGCGATGCGCGGGGTGGTCGCGTCCTGCGGGCGGGTGACGACAGAGTAGCACGAGGCCGTGGGCACGCGCAGGGGGAAGGGCTGCACCAGCTCGCCCTGGTAGAGGGCGTCGCGGATGAGCAGGCCCCGGCCCATGGCGATGCCCATGCCGCGCAGGGCCGCCCGCACGGCCAGCTCCCAGCGGTCGAAGCTGCAACAGCGCTCGAAGGGCAGGCCGCGCAGGCCCGCCGCGTCGGCCCACATCTGCCATTCGGAATACGGCTGGGCGCTGGGGATGGGCGCGTTGTCGTGCAGGAAGGTGCACTCCGCCAGCTTGCGCGCGTCGCCCCACAGCCCGTGACGGTCGGCATAGGCCGGAGAGCAGACCGGAGTCATGGACTCCTCCAGCAGCAGGGTGGCGTGCAGCCCGGGGTAGCTGCCCGGGCCGTAGTAGATGGCCAGGTCCACATCCTCGTGCTCGAAGTCCACCAGATCGTTGCGGCAGTGCAGATGCACATTGATGCCCGGGTAGCGCCGCCGGAACAGGGGCAGCCGGTCCAGCAGCCAGACCCCGGCGAAGGACGGCGGGCAGGTCACGCGCAGTTCGCCGTTGAGCCCCTGGTTGCCGATGATGCGCAGCTGGGCCGCCACCTCGCCCAGGGCCCGATCCAGCACGCCGAAGAGCGCCTCGCCCTGGGGCGTGAAGCCGATGCGCCGCGTGAAGCGGTGGAACAGCGGAAAGCCCAGGGTCTCTTCCAGGCCCCGGATGCGGTGGCTCACGGCCCCCGGGGTCAGGCACAGCTCCGCCGCCGCGCGGGTGAAGCTCATGTGCCGCCCCACCAGCAGGAAGGTGTGCAGCGCGCCCAGGGCCTGGGCCACGACCTGCTTGTCCATGGTTTAATCTCCCTCATCCATGCACGAAAAATCATCGTTTGTTTCCTGGGCCGTACCCTGGATAGGGTAACTTGGCAACCTGGGAAACCCAGGCAACCAACGACAACGATCCAAGGTGGTTATGAGCGAAGAATTGCAGCAGCACCCCCCCGGGACCGGCCCGGGGCCCGGGCCGGTCCCGGCCCTGCCGGAGCTTGTGCGGCGCTGGCCCGTGTTGGCCGACGTGGCCGCGACCCGTGAATTGTTTTGGGTCAACCCCCAGGCCTGGCCCGCCAGCCGGGCCCTGCCCACGGTGCCCCTGGGCCCCGCCGACGTGGCCGACGCCGCCGCGCGGCTGGAGCGCTTCCGGCCCTATCTGGCCCAGGTCTTCCCCGAAACCGCGCCCCAGGGCGGGCGCATCGAGTCGGCCCTGCGCGCGGCGCCCGCGTTGCAGGAGGCCCTGGCCCAGGCCGCCGGGCGGCCCTTCCCCGGGCGGCTGCTGGTCAAGCTGGACAGCCACCTGCCCATCTCCGGGTCCATCAAGGCCCGGGGCGGCATCTACGAAATCCTCAAGCTCGCCGAGACCGTGGCCCTGGACCGGGGCCTGCTGCGCCCCGGCGACGACTACGCCGCGCTGGCCTCCCCGGCAGCGCGCGAGCTGTTCGCGGGCTACTGCGTGGCCGTGGGCTCCACGGGCAACCTCGGCCTGAGCATCGGCATCATCGGCGCCGCCCTGGGCTTCCGGGTCACGGTGCACATGTCCGCCGACGCCAAGGCCTGGAAAAAGGCGCTGCTGCGCTCCAGGGGCGTGCAGGTGGTGGAGCACGCCGCAGACTACAGCCTGGCCGTGGCCGAGGGCCGCAGGCAGGCCCAGGACGACCCGTTCTGCCATTTCGTGGACGACGAGAACTCCCGCGACCTGTTCCTGGGCTACGCCGTGGCCGGGCAGCGCCTGAAGGCCCAGTTCGAGGAGCAGGGCCTGACCGTGGACATGGACCACCCGCTGTGCGTCTACCTGCCCTGCGGGGTGGGCGGCGGCCCCGGCGGCGTGACCCTGGGCCTCAAGCTGGCCTTCGGCGACGCCGTGCGCTGCTTCTTCGCCGAGCCCACCAGCGCCCCGTCCATGCTCGTGGGCCTGTGCACCGGGCTGCACGAGGCCATCAGCGTGCGCGACCTGGGCCTGGACGGGCGCACCGAGGCCGACGGGCTGGCCGTGGGCCGCCCCTCGGGCTTCGTGGGCCGGGCGCTGGAGCACTGCATCGACGGCGTGTTCACCGTGCGCGACCAGACCCTGTTCCGGCTGCTGGCCCTGGTGGAGCAGACCGAGGGCCTGCGCCTGGAGCCCTCGGGGCTGGCCGGGTTCCCGGGGGCCTGCCGGGTGGCCATGGCCCAGGCCGCCGGGCCCCGGGGCGCGCTGCCCACGACGACCCACCTGGTCTGGGCCACGGGCGGGGGCATGGTGCCCCCCGAAACCTGGGCGGCCTACGAGGCCCGGGCCGCCGCCCTCGGCGCAGGCCCCGGCGCGCCGCCATTGTTCTAGGCCCCGAGTCCGTCACCTTCCAGCCACGAGCAACCCTTTCCGCGGAGGAACAGCCATGCGAACCAAGTCCCTGTTGACGATCCTGGCCCTGGCCCTGGTCCTGGCCATGGGCCTGGCGGCGCCCGCCGCCGCCGCCCAGGCCGAGTACAAGTGGACCTTCAGCCAGCCCTGGGTCCGGCCCCTGGCCAACCAGGCCTACCAGTACTTCATCGACAAGACCAAGGAGTACACCGACGGCCGCGTGGAGATCGAACTCTTCGTGGACGGTCTGCTGGGCAACCACGACGAGACCTTCCACGGCGTGCAGGACGGCAGCATCACCATCGGCACCTTCTCGCCCTACGTGAGCCTGATTCCCGGCGGCGTGCTCAACTGGATGCCCTGGACCATCGCCTCCTGGGAGGAGGCCGAGCTGGCCTTCGCCCCCGAAACCGGCGTGCTCTCCGAGGTCATCGAGAAGGCCTACAACGAAGTGGGCATGCACACCCTCTTCCACGTCTCCCAGGGCGCCTACGGCATCGGCAACACCGTGCGGCCCATCCGCACCACCGCCGACTTCAAGAACCTGAAGATCCGCGTGTCCAGCTCCCTGGGCCTGGTGCGCGCCCTGGAGAACATGGGCAAGGGCACGGGCATGACCCTGACCACCCTGCCCTGGTCCGAAATCTACAACGCCCTGTCGCGCGGCGTGGTGGACGGCTGCTGGACCATGTGGCCATCCCTGGTGGACGAGCGGCACTACGAGGTCATGAAGTTCTACTCCGACCTCAACTTCTGCTGGGACAACCAGAACGTGGCCATCAACAAGGACGCCTGGGACGCCCTGCCCGACGAGCTCAAGGCCGGAGTCACCCGCGCCGCCGCCGAGGCCCAGCACTACGCCAACGAGCTGCACCGCAAGGCCGAGGCCGACTACATCCGCAAGCTCGAGCAGCAGCCCGGGTTCACCGTGGTCCGCCTGACCGACGCCGAGCGCGACGCCCTGCGCGAGGCCTCGGACGTGGCGCCCATCTGGAAGGAGCTGTGCGAGCCCTGGCTGGAGCAGCACTACCCCGGCCAGGACATGAGCGCCAAGCTCCAGCAGGCCCTGGCCGACATCCGCGACAAGGCCCGCGCCGCCAACTAGGCCCGGCCCGCGCCGCAGCGGGGGGCCGCCCGGCCCCCCGCATGGTCCACAGCCCCGGGAGACAGCATGAAACGACTCTACCTGACCCTGATCCGGGCCATCGCGCTGCTGGAAAGCACCCTGTGCTACTCCGGGCTCGTGCTCTGCTCGCTCATGGCCTTCGCCCAGGTCCTCAACCGCTACATCCTGCACCTCGAAATCATGTGGCTCGGCGACCTGACCCTGTACCTTTTCGTGCCGACCATGATCCTGTCCATCAGCCTGACCACCCGCGCCGGGGCCCACACCTCGGTGGACGTGTTCATGGACCTGGCCTTCGAGGGCCGCCCCCGGGCCCGGCAGGTGTACCGCGTGGGGGTGGACGCCCTGACCCTGGGCATCATCGTCTACATGCTGCCCATGGGCTTCAAGCTCTTTCGCCACGCCCTGAAATATCCCGAATACGGCACCCTGGTGCGCTGGTTCGACACCAGCTGGATCCGCCAGACCGTTTTCCTGATGCTTGTGCTGTGCGCTCTCCACGCCGCGCACCGCGTCGGCACGGGCGTCGCGGCCCTGCGCAAGGCCCCGGGCGCCGCCACGGAGGTGACCCCATGACCAGCGGAGTCCTTTTCGCCGTGGGCGCCTTCCTGGCGGGCCTGGTGCTGGCCGTGCCCCTGGGCTGGCTGTTCCTGGCCAGCACGGGCCTGGGCCTGGGCGTGTCCGGCATGCCGGACACCTTCATCATCGGCACCTTCTACCACTCCCTGAACAGCTACACCCTCATGGCCATCGGCTTCTTCGTCTTCGCCGGGAGCCTCATTTCCGAGGGCGGGCTGGCCGACCGCATTGTGGGCTTCTCGCACCTGCTGGTGGGCAAGGTCAAAGGCGGCATGGCCCTGGTGGGCATCATCGCCACGCTGTTCATGAGTGCGCTCACGGGCTCGTCGGTGCCCTGCATCTCGGCCCTGGTGCCGCTGCTGGTGCCGCGCCTGGAGAAGTACGGCTACCGCAAGGAGTACACCACCTCCGTGCTGTGCAGCGCGAGCTTCCTGGGCTACCTCATCCCGCCCAGCGTGCCCGCGCTGATCTACTGCCTGGTGGCCCAGCAGTCCGTGGCGGCGGTGTTCCTGTCCACGGTCGTGCCCGGCCTGCTGCTGGCCCTGGGCTACGCCATCCTCAACTACGGCATCTGCCACCGCTACATCGACCCCGCCAAGGCCGAGCATGTCGAGCCGGACATGACCCTGCCCCAGCGCCTGGCCCGCCTGCGCGGCGCGACCATGGGCGCCCTGCCCGCCCTGGGCTGCCCCATCGTCATCCTGGTGGGCATCTACGGGGGCATCTGCACGCCCAACGAGGCCGGGGCCGTGGCCGTGGTCTACTGCGTGCTCGTGGGCCTGTTCGTCTACCGCAAGCTGACCCTACCGGGCCTGAACCGGGCCATCGCCGGGTCGCTGGTCTCCATCGGCGTCATCGCCCTGCTCATCGCCTCGGGCACGGTGCTCGGGCGTTATCTGGTGCGCGCGGGCGTGGCCCAGCACCTGGCCGAACTGATGCTCGGCACCTTCGATTCGCGGTTCATGATCCTTCTGTCCATGAACGCCTTCCTGCTGCTCATGGGCATGTTCGTGGAGGCCATCCCGATCCTGATCCTCAGCGTGCCGCTGGTGCTGCCGCTGATGACCGGGCTGGGCGTGAACCTCGTGCACCTGGGGGCCATCTGCATCGTCAACGTGGGCCTGGGGGTCATCACCCCGCCCTTTGCCATGTCCATCTTCGTGGGCACGCGGCTGTCGGGCAGCACCTACCAGGAGGTGCTGCCCATCATGCTGCGCTACCTGTGCTGGGTGGGCATCCCCGTGCTGCTTTTGACCACCTACGTCCCGGCCCTGTCGTGCTGGCTGCCGAGCCTGGTGCTCGGGCCGCAGGCCGTGGGCGCCTGGTAGGGGGGGCTCGACCATGCAAGCCGATCTGCTGATCACCAACGCGCGCATCGTCAACGGCCTGGGCACGCCCTGGTTCCGGGGCGCGGTGGCCGCCCGGGGCGGGCGCATCGTGGCCATGGGCCCCGGGGCGGCGAGCCTGCCCGCCGCCGAGGTCGTGGACGCCCAGGACCGCTATCTGGCCCCGGGCTTCATCGACATGCACACCCACTCGGACTTCGACCTGCTGCGCAGCCCCGACGCCACGGGCAAGCTGCGCCAGGGCGTGACCACCCAGGCCATCGGCCACTGCGGCTACAGCGCCGCCCCGGTGTGCGACGAGCACCTCGCCCTGCTGGACGCCTACGCGGGCTTCCTCAAGGCCGGGGTCCAGCCGCCGTGGACCTGGCGCAGCTTCGCCCAGTGGCTGGCGCACCTGGAGGCCCTGCCCCTGGGCACCAACGTGGTCAGCTTCGTGGGCCACGGCACGCTGCGCATCGCGGTCATGGGCTTTTCGGACCAGCCCGCGAGCCCCGCGCAGCTGGCCGCCATGCGCGAGCTGGCCGCCCGGTGCATGGCCGAGGGCGCCGTGGGCATGACCAGCGGGCTGATCTACGCCCCGGGCATCTACGCGGACACCGACGAGCTGGTGGAGGTGGCCCGGGGCCTGGCGCCCCTGGGCGGGCTGTACGAAAGCCACATGCGCAACGAGTCCGACGATGTGGTGGCCAGCGTGGCCGAGCTGATCGAGGTCGGGCGGCGCGCGGGCGTCGCGGCCCAGATCTCGCACCACAAGGCCTGCGGGATGCAGAACTACGGGCTGGTGGGCCGGACCCTGGCCCTGGTGGACCAGGCCCGGGCCCAGGGCCAGGACGTGACCCTGAACTTCTACCCCTACGACGCGGCCAGCACCACCCTGCGGGCCATCCTGCCCGCCTGGGTCCAGGAGGGCGGCATGGGCGCCCTGGCCGCGCGGCTGGCCGACCCCGCCGTGCGCGAACGCCTGCGCGCCGAGATCGAGGACGGCCCCGGCGGATGGGACAACTACTACCGCAACAGCGGCGGGGCCCAGGGCGTGATCCTGCTCTTCTTCCCCAAGACCCCGCAGTACGAGGGCCGGACCCTGGCCGAGGCCGCGGCGGACATGGGCCGCCACCCCCTGGACGCGGCCTTCGACCTCATCGTGCGCAACCGGGGCGAGGACACCTGCGCCTACAAGATGATCAGCGAGGACGATATGGAGCGCATCATGCGCCATCCGGCGTCCATCGTGGCCTCGGACTCCATCCCCTGCGCCCCGGGGGGCAAGTCGCACCCCCGGCTCTCGGGCACCTTCCCGCGCGTGCTGGACCGCTACGTGCGCCAGCGCGGCGTGCTGTCCCTGGAAGAGGCCGTGCGCAAGATGAGCGCCATGCCCGCCCAGCGCATGGGCCTGTTCGACCGGGGCGTCATCGCCCCGGGCCTGGCGGCGGACCTGGTGCTGCTGGACATGGACCGCCTGCGCGACACGGCGACCTTCGCCGACCCGGCGGCGGCGCCCGAGGGCATCGACCTCGTGGTGGTCGGCGGCGCCGTGTGCCTGCGCGACGGCCAGCCCACGGACGCCCGCCCGGGCCGGGTGCTGCGCCCGGGCCGGACCGGCGGCGCCTGCTGACCCGCACCCGCCCTTGCGCCGCCCAGGGGCCGCCGCCGGCATGCACCGGGGGCGGCCCTTCGCGCCTGCCCCGGCAGGGCGAATTTCGCCCGCAGCCATGGGCCCTGCGGGCCGGGCAGCGCCGCCGCGCAAAGGCCCCCGGCCAGGGAACCCGCAACTTGTTGTTGAAAAAGGCCGCCAGATGATGGAATGTCCCCCAAGCGGACGGACAACACACCAAACCCCGGTCATCACCCCCCGCAACAGGGCCGGGCGGCACCCGTCAACCCTGGCAAGCCGACGGGCGGCACCTGCCACGAAGCACACGAGACCGCATGCCTCCTGCCCCAAAAACCGCAACGGCCCCGCGCGGCGGGCTTTCGGCCCGGCGCATGGCCATGGGCCTCGTCTCGCTGTCCCTGCTGGCCGGTCTGGCCTGGATGGTGGACCCGGCCCAGGCCCTGCGGCGCCTGGCCACCTTCCCGCCCGGCCTGCTGGCCGTGCTGGCGGTGCTCTTCGCGCTCAACCTGCTGCTGGTGTCCTTCCGCTTCTGGCGCATCGCGGCCCATTTCTCCATCGCCCTGCCCTGGGGCACGGCCCTGCGCGCCAACCTGGGGGGCCATGTGGCCGGGCTGTTCTTCATCCCCCTGGTCGGGCAGGTGGCCGGGCGCCAGGCGCTGCTGCGGGGCGCGGGCGTGCCGCCCCTGGTCAACACCTCCATCGCCGCCTACGAAAAAATCCTGCTGGCCGCCGCCAGCGGCACCCTGGCCCTGGTCGGCGCCTTCCTGCTCATGGAGTGGGACAGCGCCATGCACATGGTCAGCGAACTGTCCCTGCCCCAGGTGGCCCTGGCCGGGGCCTGCGGCTACGGTCTGAGCCTGCTGCTTGGCGGCGGACGCTTCGAGCGCGGCCTGCTGCGCAGCTGCCTGCGCTGGCCCAAGCTGATCCAGGTGGGCGAGACCCTCGGCGTGACCCTGCTCGGGCAGGCGGTGATGATCTCCTGCTTCGTGCTGGGCTTCCACACCGTGGCCCCGCAGGTCGCCCTGCTGGACCTGTTCGCGGCCTCTGCCGTGGTCAGCTTCGCCGCCAGCCTGCCCCTGAGCGTGGGCGGCTGGGGCACCCGCGAGCTGGCGGCGGTCTACTGCCTGGGCAAGCTCGGCGTGCCCGCGCCCGACGCCCTGGCGGTGTCCATCCTCATCGGCCTGTGCTCCACCGCCGTGCTGCTGGCCACGACCCCGCTGCTGCTGCGCCGGGGCGGGGCGCCCGCCGCCGCGCCCGAGGCCGCCGCCCAGCCACCCGCGCTCATGGAGCGCACCTCCTCCTGGCTGCTGGGCGCGGTCATGGCCGTGGCCGTGTTCTTCCAGGTCCACGTCGTGCTGGCTGGCACGACGACCAACCTCAACCTGGCCGACCCCTTCGCCCTGCTGGCCCTGGCCGCGCTGACCCTGCACTGCCTGGCCCAGCGGCGGCTCCCGGCCTGGCGCGTGCCGGGGTTCAACGCCGTGCTGGCCTGCGCGCTGCTCGTGCTGGGCACGGGGCTGCTGCTCGGCCTGCGCGAGGTGGGCCCGACCCAGTGGGCGGGCGGCCGGGGCATGGGCGCGCTGGTGCTGCTGGGCTACTGCGCGGGCGGCGCCCTGCTCGTCGCCCACCACGGCGCCCACGGGCTGCGCCGCGTGGTGGAAATCCTGGCCGCCGTGGCCTGCACCATCGTGGTCCTGCAGATCGTGCTGCGCGGGCTGGCCCTGTACGGGTTCGACCTGCCCCGGGACTCGAATTTCGCGGGCTACGCGGCCAACCGCAACGCCTTCTCCTTCCAGCTGCTCTGTGTGACCGGGGCCCTGCTGGGCTACGCCGCCGTGCATGCCCGGGCCACGGCGCGGGCCGGGCGGCGCTCCGTGCTGGGGCTGGCCCTGGGCCTGCTGCTGGGCGGGCTGCTGCTCAGCGGCTCGCGCGCGGGGCTGGGGACGGCGGCGCTGCTCCTGGCCGCCGCCTGGGCCGCCGGGCGGCTCCCGGTCCGCACGCTGCTGACGGCCGGGGCCATCGCCCTGGGCCTCTGGGTCCTGGCCCACCCCGTGGCTTCGCCCGACGCCTCGCGCTTCCTTTACGCCCTGCCAGGGCGCATCATCGAACAACCCTTGACCGACGCCCAGTTGCGCAGCGCCGCGATCCTGGAGCACGCCCGCTGGAGCGCCAACTGGGAAGCCCTGAGGCTGTGGACCCAGGCCCCCGTCCTGGGCAGCGGGCTGGGGGTGTTCTACGCCAAGAGCCAGGCCCTGGTCGGCCAGGCCATCACCGTCCACAGCACGCCCATCTGGGTGCTGGCCGAGTTCGGGCTGGCGGGCATGGCCGTGCTGCTCGCGGGGGTCGCGCTCCTGGGGCGCCACGCCCTGCGCGGCTGGCGGGGCGCGGCCCACGCCCGGGCCCTGGGGCTCGTGCTGCTGGGCTTCGCGGTGTTCTGCCAGGTCCACGAGGTGCTCTACCAGCGCATCTTCTGGCTGCTGCTGGGCGCCCTGCTGGCCCTGCCCCGCGCGGCGGAGCCGCACCTCCCCGGCGCCGACGCCCCGCCGCCTCCCGCCCCGCAGACGTAAAAAGGCCCGGGATCGCCCCCGGGCCTGGAAAGCCGTGCGCTGCGCGCCCGCGTGGCGCGCAGCCCTCAGTCGGCCCTGGCGTAGCCCAGGCGGGCCAGCCTGTTGCGCCACTGGCGGTCGTCCTGCTCGCAGGTCTCCACCAGACGGCACTGGTCCGCCGGAGGCACGAGGCCGCAGCCCTCCAGGTAGTCCACCACCCGGCCCACGCTCGCGGCCACATCCTCGCGGTCCGTGAAGCAGGTGACCTCGGGGGCGGCCGGCTCCTCGTAGGGGTCCGAAATTCCAGTGAAGTTGGCGATCTGCCCGGCCCGGGCCCGGGCATAGAGACCCTTGACGTCGCGGCGTTCGGTGACTTCCAGCGGGCAGTTCACGAACACCTCGACGTAGGTCTCCAGCAGCTCGCGGTTCTGCTCGCGGGCCTGGGCGTAGGGTGCGATGGCCGCCACCACGCTGATGACCCCGTGGCGGTTGAGCAGGTGCGAAACAAAACCGATGCGCCGCACGTTCACGTCGCGGTCGCGGCGCGAAAAGCCCAGCTCGGAGCTGAAGTTGTTACGGATGAGGTCGCCGTCCAGCAGCTCCGCAGCCAGCCCCCGACGGCGCAGCTCCATGTAGACGCAGCGCGACAACGTGGTCTTGCCCGCGCCGGACAGCCCGGTGAACCAGAGGGTGAAGCTCATGGGGAAGGTCTTCCCGGATAGGGGGTTCCTGGAACGGCCCGGCAAGGCCCTGTGCACTGCATGGCGCACGATACCGCCCGCCGGAGGGAAAGGCAAGGCGGCGCGGGGGCGGACGCGGGCGCGGGCAAACCGGGACACCTTTGGGGCACAGCCCGGCGTCACGAGTGAAAAACAGGCGCCTACGGCAGCACCCAATGCCTCCGTAACCACCTGAATTTGTTCTGGTGCCCAGGGCGGGACTTGAACCCGCACAGCCTTGCGGCCCAGGGATTTTAAGTCCCTTGTGTCTACCAGTTCCACCACCCGGGCAGGGTGGGGTTTCTTAGCCTGGGGTGGGGGAGGGCGTCAATGCGGGGGCGCTTGGGTGCGGGGCTGACCGGGGGGGACGGGGCAACCCCGCCCCGGGGTCTGGCATCGGCCAGTTTTCCTTTCCGCCCGCCCTCTGCCTGCACCCCCAGCCCCGCCACCCGCGCCGCGCCCATGGACGCCCCTTCCGGCGCGCCGTCTGATCCGGCGCGGCCCTCGGGCGCCCCGTGGGCCGGCAGGCCCCGGAAATCCGTGCCCCTTCCCGGTCTTGTCCTGTTCATGGCCGAGGGCGGGCGGATGCTGCTTGCCGTGCGCCCGGAAATCCGCCCCCCACTCCGGCCTTGCCTTGGGCCGCAAAGGGTGCCATGAGCACAGCCGTGCCCATGCCGCAGCCCGCGCCGCAGCCCGCGCCGCCGGACCATCGGCCCCGGCGCCCGCTTCCCGGTGGTGCCCCGCCGCCCCGGGCCGCCCCGGGCCGCGCCAGCCCCCCCGCCCGGCTGCGGCTGCCCACGGAGACGCCCCATGACCCACATCGACCCCGACTCCACCACCGCCCACGTCCGCCACGGCGTGAAAACCGGCCTGGCCTCGGTGGCCGCCTTCGCCGCGGCCCAGGCCCTGGACCTGCAATTCGGCTACTGGGCGGCCCTGTCTGCGGTCATCGTCATGCAGCTCTCGGTGGCCGACTCGGTGCAGATGTGCTGGTACCGCCTTTCGGGCACGGCCATCGGCGCGCTTTTCGCCGTGGTGGCCATCCTGGCCTTCCCCCAGACCCCGGCCATGACCTACCTGGCCCTGTTCCTGTCCGTGGCGTTTTGCGCCTACATGACGCGCTACAACGCGCGCTACCGCATGGCCGCCATCACCACCTGCATCGTGTTCCTGGCCAGCCTGGGCCAGCAGGAGGGCCGCCTGCTCTTCGGCCTGGAGCGCGTGCTGGAAATCGCCATCGGCGTGGGCTGCGCCTTTGCCGTCAGCGTGCTGCTCTGGCCCCAGCGCGCCGGGGACGAGCTCCAGCAGCGCCTGCGCGGCCAGTTCACCCGGGGCGCCGAGCTGTACGGCACCCTGCTGGACGCCTTCCTGCGCCGCCAGTCGGGGCTGGACCCGGCCCTGCTGGACGGCTTCGCCGCCGCCGTGGCCGCCAACCGGGGCCTGCTCCAGAAGGTGCTGCGCCACGAGCGCCTGTTCTACCGCGACGACACCCGCGCCCTGGGCCTCAAGGTGGACACCCTGGACTCCTGCGCCCGCCACCTGCGGGCCATGCTGCACTCGCTCAACGACTCCCAGGGCCAGGGCTACGACATCCTCATGGAGCCCGAGCTGCGCACCCTGGCCGCGGCCACCCAGGAGGCCATGCACGCCATCGGCCAGGGCCTGCCCCCGCGCCCCGAGGCCCTGGACGCCGCCCTGGCCGCCGCCGAAACCCGCCTGGGCGAGCTGCGCGACCAGGGCGCCACCCGCCGCTTCCACCTGCACAAGCTCATGCAGTTCTTCTCCTTCTTCCACTGCCTGCGCTTTCTGGGCTGCGACCTGCTGCGCCACGCCCGGGGCGGCGAGGCCCCCGGCGCCCCGGCCCCCGGAGGCGACACCGCGCCGCAGGGCTGACCCCGCGCCCATCCGTGCGCGCGCACCGCGCCGTCCTGCACGCCAGCAAAGCCCGGTTCGCCGCAATCCGGCCCGCGCCCTCCTTGGCGGACCGTGCGCGCCCGTCGGCCAAGGGCGCCCCACCGCCCGGGGCAGGAATCCCCCTGGCCTCACGGCCCGGCGCCACCCGCCAGGAACACCGCCGACTTCGCATCCACTCCCCACCGCCCGCCGCCCGGCCTTGACCGCGCCCGGCGCAGGCTGTACCTCCCCGGGCATGCGCACCGCTCCCCGCCCCCGCATGGCCGTGCTCGGCCTGGACGGGCTGCCCCTGGCCCTGGCCCGGCGTCTGGCCGCCCGGGGCGCGGCCCCGAACCTGGCCCGGCTGCTGCCCGGCGCCCGCGCCCTGCGCGCCGAGCTGCCCGAGCTCTCCCCGGTGAACTGGACGAGCTTCTTCACCGCCGCCGGGCCCGAGGAGCACGGCGTCTTCGGCTTCACCCGCCTGGACCCCGCCACCTACGCCACGGCGCTCACCGACGCCACCTGCGTGGCCGCGCCGACCATCTTCCAGCGCCTGGGCGCCCGGGGGCTGACCAGCCGCGTGCTCAACCTGCCCGGCACCTACCCGGCCCGGCCCCTGAAGGGCATGCTCGTGGCCGGGTTCGTGGCTCCGGAGCTGCGCGGGGCGGTCTTTCCGCCCTTTTTGGCCGGGCCCCTGACGGCCATGGGCTACCGCCTGGAGGCCGACACCGCGCGCGGCGGCACGGACCACGACTTCCTGCTGGCCGACCTGGCCGCCACTCTGGACTCGCGCCGCGCGGCCCTGGCCCTGCTCTGGCCCGACCTGGCCTGGGACCTCTTCGTCTTCGTGCTCACGGAGACCGACCGGCTCTTCCATTTCCTCTACGACGCAGTGGACGACCCGGCCCACCCGCGCCACGGCGGGGCCATGGCCCTGCTGCGCCGCTGGGACGCCGCCCTGGGCGACCTGCTGGACCGCTTCGAGGCCCTGCCCGGGCCCCGGCGGCTGCTGGTGCTGGCCGACCACGGCTTCACGCGCCTGGAAACCGAGTTGGACCTGAACTCCTGGCTGGCGGAGCAGGGCCTGGCGCGCCTCACGGGCACCCAGGCCCACGAAAACGACGCCACGGCCCTGGCCTCGGACTCCCAGGCCCTGGCCCTGGACCCCGGGCGCATCTACCTGCACACCCGCGAACGCTTCGCCGCCGGGGGCGTGACCCCGGCCCAGGCCCCGGCCCTGGCCGCGCGCATCCGCGACGCCCTGCTGGGCCTGACCCACCGGGGCCGCCCGGTGATCCGCGCCGTGCACGACCGCGCGGCCCTCTACCCCGGGCCCATGGCCCACGCGGCGCCGGACCTGCTGGCCGAGGCGCACCCCGGCTTCAGCCTGACGGCCAAGTTCGACGCCCGGCCCGTGTTCGGCCACTACGGGCGCACCGGGGTGCACACGGCGGACGACGCTTTCTTTTACGACAGCGCCCCCGGCCCGGGCCCGGCGCCCGCCCGCCCGCGCGACGTGGGCAAACTGGTCCTGGACTTTTTCGGCGCCGCCTAGCAGACTTGGCCCCCGGCGGCACGCCAACCCCCAACCCCGCCGGGCGCGCCCCGCCGCCGCCATGCGCGCCCGCACCCCAAGATGATCGACTTCGCACGCGACCTGAATCCGGCCCAGCACGAGGCCGCCACCCACGGCGACGGCCCGGTGCTGGTCATCGCCGGGGCCGGCTCCGGCAAGACCCGCACCATCGTCTACCGCCTGGCCCACCTCGTCTCGCGCGGCACCCCGGCCGACGCCATCCTGCTGCTGACCTTCACGCGCAAGGCCGCCCAGCAGATGCAGCAGCGCGCGGCGCGCCTGCTCGGCGCCACGGGCCTGGCCGGACTCACGGGCGGCACTTTCCACGGCTTCGCCTACGCCATGCTGCGCCGCCACCCCGCCGCCCTGGGCCTGACCCAGGCCCCCACCATTCTGGACCAGGCCGACGCCGAAGGCGCCCTGCGCGACCTGCGCGACGAACTCGGCCTGGGCAAGGGCGACCGCTCCTACCCCAAGCGCAGCACCGTGCTCGGGCTGATCTCCAAGGCCCGCAACAAGGAGCGCAGCATCGCCGAGGTCATGCAGGACGAGGCCTACCACCTGCTGCGCTACGAGGACGATATCGGCCAGCTCGCCCGGGCCTACACGGGCTTCAAGCGCAAGCACGGGCTGGTGGACTACGACGACCTGCTCTTCCTGCTCGAAGAACTGCTGCGCGACCACGAGCCCGCGCGCGAGGCCGCCCGGCGCCGCTTCCGCCACGTCATGGTGGACGAATACCAGGACACCAACCTTGTGCAGGCCCGGCTGGTGCGCCTGCTCGCGGGCGAGGCGGGCAACGTCATGGCCGTGGGCGATGACGCCCAGTCCATCTACGCCTTTCGCGGCGCCAATGTGCAGAACATCCTGTCGTTCCAAACGATGTTCCCCGGGGCCCGGCTCATCCGCCTGGAGCGCAACTACCGCTCCACCCAGCCCATCCTGGACCTGACCAACGCCCTGCTGGAACAGGCCCAGCAGGGCATCCGCAAGCGGCTGTACACCGAGCGCACGGACGGCCCCAAGCCCCGGCTGGTGCGCACCCTGTCCGACCGCTCCCAGGCCCAGGCCGTGGTCGGGCGGGTCATGGAGCTGTCCGGGCGCTACCCCCTGGCGGACATCGCCGTGCTCTTCCGCGCCGGGTACCAGTCCTTCCCCGTGGAGGTGGCCCTGAACCGCCTGGGCATCAAATACCGCAAGTACGGCGGCATCCGCTTCTCCGAGGCCGCGCACATCCGCGACGCCCTGGCCTTCTTGCGCCTGGCCCAGAACCCGGCGGACCTGCCCGCCTTCAAGCACGTGCTGGAACATGTGCGCGGCGTGGGGCCCAAGTCGTGCGCCAAGCTCTACGCCGCCCTGCTGGGCGGCGATGCCAAGGCCGTGGCCAAGGCCTGCGCCAAGAACAAGGAACTGGAAGAGACCCTGCGCTTCCTGGACGGGCTGCGGGCCAGCCCGGGCGCCCCGGCGGCGCTGCTGGCCCGCGTGCTGGACTTCTTCCAGCCCGTGATGGAGAAGACCTACGCCGACGACTGGCCCCGGCGCCAGGCCGGGCTGGAGCAGCTCGGGCGCATCGCCTCGGGCTACGCGGACCTGGACGCCTTCCTGGCCGACCTGTGCCTGGAGACCCCCGACGAGGGCGCGGACGACGACGGCCAGGCCCTGACCCTGTCCACCGTGCACTCGGCCAAGGGCCTGGAATGGTCGGCGGTATGCATCATCGACCTGGTGCAGGACCGCTTCCCCTCGCGCCACGCCCTGACCCGCGCCGAAGACCTGGAAGAGGAGCGCCGCCTGCTCTACGTGGCCTGCACCCGCGCCCGCGAGGAGCTGGCCCTGTTCGTGCCCTCGGCCATCTACAGCCAGCAGAGCGGCGGCAGCGAACCGGCCCTGGACAGCCCCTTCATCAGCGCCCTGCCCCCCGGCGTCACCGAGCCCTGGCGCGAATCCTACACCGGCGGGCTGGCCCGCACCGACGGCGGGGACATGACCTACACCCCCGCCGCGCCCGCCGCGTCCCGGGGACCGCGCGCCACGGGCCCCGGCGCCGGGGCCGACACCATCCCCCCCGAGGACGGCGGCGACCAGCGCCCGGCGCCCCGGCCCGCGGCAGCCGCCCCGGCAGCCGCCCCGGCGGGCAGCCCGGCCCTGACGCCCACCCGCCTGGGCTACTGCCGCCACAAGATCTTCGGGCGCGGCAAGGTGGTGGCCGCCGTGTCCGAGGGCAAGGTACGGGTCAACTTCCCGGGCTTCGGGCTCAAGGTCATCCTGGCCGACTATCTGGAATTCGAGTAGCCGCGCGGCGGGCGCCCCGGCGCTGCGCAGGCGTGCCCGGCGGCAGGGCCCCTGGCTGCCAAGCGATGCATTGTCCGCCGCGCCCGGAAAAGGGGCTGCCCCCGCTGGCGGGGCAGCCCCTTTTTCCCGGCGCGCAAGCCCGGGCCCGGCCCTGCGCACGGCGACAGGAGCGGCCCGGCCCCGACGGGCAGGCGCAATGACTGTGGGCACGCCCTACCCGCGCACGGCGCGGGCGAAGAGGCGGCAGTCGAGGTCGTGGTGGGCGATGTGCCCCAGTTCGGCGTCGGCGCTCCAGGCGCTGTGGAAGGTCCGCCGGTCCGCCGACCACAGCCGGGCCCGGGCGGGGTCGAAGCAGGGCTCCAGGCAGTGGTCCTGCCCCCGGGCCACGGGCCGCAGCAGGGTCGTGAGTTCCGGCACCGTGGGCAGGCGCCAGTCCGCGTGGCCGCCCAGGGCCGCGCGGTTCAGGGCCGCCACGTGCTCCAGGGCCTGGGCGTAGTCCACGGCGTAGGGCGTGCCGTCGCGCTCCCAGAGCAGTCCCGACCGCTCTTCGGCCACGGTGCCGTCGCCCCGCTCGCAAAAGGCCGTGGGCGGATAGGCGCGGGGCCGCCACAGGGCGTCCAGCCCGAAGGCTTCGGGGCCCGTGCGCGGGCCGGTCTTCACGGGCGCGGCGCGCAGCGGGCCGGGCGCGGGGGCCGCAGCCGGGGCCACGGGCCCGGGCGCCAGGGCGCAGGCCCGGGCGGTGCGCTCGTTCCAGGCCGCCAGCAGTGCGGCCAGGGCCGCAGCCATGGCGCGGGCCGAGGCGAAGCGCCGGGCCGGGTCCGGCGCGCAGGCCCGGGCCAGGAAGGCGTCCCAGTCCGCGTCCAGGTCGGGGCACAGCGCCGAGGGCCGGGGCGCGCCGGGCAGGGGCAGCCGCCCGGTGAGCAGGTGGGCCAGGGTCACGCCCACGGCGTAGAGGTCGCTGCGCGCGTCGGCGGCCTCGGGGTCGGCCTCCTGCTCCGGGGCGGCGTAGAACGGCGAGCCGACCTTCTCCGAGGGGTGCAGGGCCATGCGCTCGCCGCGCAGCCGCGACAGGCCAAGATCAATGAGCCGCACCCGGGGGCCGTCCAGCAGCAGGTTGAAGGGCTTCACGTCGCGGTGGACGATGCCCGCGTAGTGCAGCCGGGCCAAGCCCGCCAGGGTCTGCAGGGCCACGTCCGCCGCGCGGGCCAGGGGCAGGGCCCGCGAGGGGGCCTCGGCCCGGTAGGTCTCGCCGATGAGCCCGCCCACGGTGGTGCAGCCGTAGTCCATGACGAAATAGGGCCGCCCGAGGTGGTCGCGGCCCAGGTCCCACACCGGGGCGATATTGTCGTGGTGCAGGGCGGCCATGGTCCTGGCCTCGGCCAGGAAGCGGCGCTCAAGCTCCGCCGCCCCGGCCACGGCCAGCAGCTCCGGGGCGGGCGCCAGGAGCTTCAGGGCCGCCACGCGGCCCAGGCCCAGGTGGCGCACCTTGTACACCGCGCCCATGCCGCCGCGCCCCAGCAGCCCCAGCACCGCGTAGCCGCCGATGACGCGCATGGTCAGTGCCCCGTGCCCAGGCGCCGGGCGTAGGTGTCCGGCACGCCCAGGGCCAGGATGCGCTCGGCCACGGGCCGGGCGTCGTAGGCCACACAGCGCACCTCGCAGACGTGGTTCGCGGGGTCGTAGACCGCGTATTTGGCCGTGGTGTCGAAGTCGTCGCGCGGCTGGCCCACGCTGCCCACGCTCAGCAGATGGCGGCTGCCGCGCTCCAGGGCCAGGGCCCCGGGGGGCAGCACGCCGCGCGAAAGGCGCGCGCCGTCCCAGTGCGCCTGGGCCAGGTCGTGGGTGTGGCCCACGAAGCACAGCGGCTCGGCCATATGGGCCAGGGTCTGCTCCAGGCGCGCGTCGCTCACGGCGTGCAGGTACAGGTGCAGGTTGTCGGGCGGGTAGCCGTGCACGCAGCGCGCCCCGGCCACCACCAGGGACGTGGGCAGGGTGCGCAGCCAGGCGCGGGTGTCCGCCCCGATGAGCGTCTCAGTAATCTCCACGGCCCGGCGCGCCTGGGGGTTGAACCAGCGCTTGTGCGCCTCGCGCAGCATGGCGTGCTCGTGGTTGCCCAGCACCGAGGGGATGCCCCGCTCGCGCACCAGCGCCACGCAGGCCTCGGGGTCCGGCCCGTAGCCGATGACGTCGCCCAGGCTCACCGCCTGCGTGACGCCCAGGGCGTCCATGTCGGCCAGCACGGCCCGCAGGGCGTCCAGGTTGGCGTGGATGTCCGAGAGCACGGCCAGGCGCACGGTCAGGCCCCGTCCCGCCTGGCGCGGGCGGCGGCCACGAAGCGCGGCGCCCACCAGGGCGCGGCCAGGGCGTGGATGTGCGCGTATCCGGCGAAGGTGTTGGCGCGCACCAGCCCGTCGTGCCCGCCGTGCATGCCGTGGCCCCGGCGCATGGCCAGGGCGAAGGGCAGATTGTCCGGCACCGGGGCCGCGCAGCGCGAGTAGTGGAATTCGTGCCCGGGCAGCAGCGCGCCCAGGGGGTGGAAGGGGTTCTCGCGCACCACCTCGGCGCGCACGTAGCCCAGGCCGCTGGGCCGCGGGCAGACCTCGGTGTCCACGTCGAAGACCCCGGCCATGGGCCAGCTGCGACCCTCCCAGGTCAGGCTGCGGGCCAGGTACATGAAGCCCCCGCATTCGGCGTAGACGGGCAGCCCGCCCAGGGCCAGGGCGCGCACGCGTTCGCGCACGGCCACGTTGGCGGCCAGGGGCCCGGCCATGGTTTCGGGGAACCCGCCGCCCAGGTAGAGGCCGTGGATTTCCGGCCAGGGCGCAGGGTCCAGCAGGGACAGCTCGACCAGCGCGGCCCCGGCCCGGCGCAGGGCCTCCAGGTTCTCCTCGTAGTAGAACCACAGGGCCGCGTCGCGCACATAGCCGATGGTCACCCCGGCGGAGGCGGCGGGCTCGGGCCACAGGGGCTTTTGCGGCGCGCTCAGGGCCGGGGCCGCGCGCGCCAGGTCCAGGATGCGCGCCAGGTCCACGTTGTCGGCCAGCACGCGGGCCAGCCCGTCCAGGATTTCCTCCTGGCCGCCGTGCTCGCGGTTGGAGATGAGCCCCATGTGCCGCTCGGGGATGGGGTCGGGGTCCAGCTTGGGCAGGGTGCCCAGCACGGGGATGCCCGTGTGGTGCTCGATGCTCTCGCGCAGGATCTCGCGGTGGCGGTGGCCCGCCGTGCGGTTGAGGATCACCCCGCCCAGGCGCAGCCCGGGCTCGAAGCCCGCCACGCCCTGGAGCACGGCGGCGGCGGTGCGGGTCATCTTGGTGCAGTCCATGACCAGCACCACCGGGGCGTCCAGGGTCCGGGCCAGGGCGGCGGTGGAGCAGGAGCCCTCGCGGTCCAGCCCGTCGAACAGGCCCCGGTTGCCCTCGACCACGGCCACGTCCTGCCCCCGGGCGCGGTCCAGGAACAGGGCGCGCAGGGTTTCCGGGTCCAGGAAGAAGGGGTCGAGGTTGGTGGCCGGGCGCCCGGCGGCCAGCCCGAGCCAGACGGCGTCGATGTAGTCGGGGCCCTTCTTGAAGGGCGCGACCGCGTGGTCGGCCCGGGCCAGGGCCCGGCACAGGCCCAGGGTGCAGATGGTCTTCCCCGCGCCGCCGGACAGCCCGGCGAGGATGAAGCGGGGCGGGCTCGTGGTCGCCATGGGCGCACTCCCAAAAAAAACCGATTCCTCGGGCAAGTCAGGGGGCTGCCCGTCGGAATCGGCCTTTCGTCGATCCGTGAAAATCCTTGCGCTCCGCACAGTGCGGGGCGTGCGGGCTCGCGGGCGGCTGCGCGCGGGGCGCCGCCGCGAAAGCGATGCCTAGTCCTCGCCCTCGGAGTGCGCCTGCTTGCCGGCGCCCTTGAGGCCGTACATGGTGGTGCTGCCCGAGGACCAGAACTCCAGAATCTCTTCCTGCACCAGCTGGGTCAGGACCTTCTTCACGTCACGGGCCTTCTCGTCGGGGAAGACCTTGAGGAAGTCGTTGAAGTAGAACTTGGTTTTGCTCTTGGAGCTGCAGAAGTCGATGACCTGCTGCTTCGCGGTCGACATGTCAATGGTCATGATCCACCCCTTGAGTTGATTGGGGCGCGGGTTGCCCCGCGCCCCAGGTTGATACGCTCAAACTACCACTTGAAGTTCGTGGTCTGGCGCCAGGTGTAGTACGCCGGATCACGGAAGTCGTCGATCAGGTGCTCGGTGAACTCCAGGCCGCACTTCTCGAAGAAGCGCTCCCAGCCGATGCGCTCGGCCCAGGCACCCAGGCGCTCGTACTTGCGGGCGTCCTTGGCGTAGGCATCCACGATCTGGCGGATGATCTTGGACAGGGACGGCCAGCGGGGCGGCTCGTTGGGAATGAAGGCCACGACGACCTTGGAGAACTTGGGGTTGCTGATGCGGTTGGAGATCTTGCCACCAGCCATGATGACCAGACCGTCGCCTTCCTTGTCGGACAGCGGCAGCGAGGGGCACATGGTGTAGCAGTTGCCGCAGAACATGCAACGCTCGTTCTTGATCGCCACGGTGTTCACGGTCTTGCCGTTGAACTCGGTCTTGGTCGGACGGATGGCGCCCGTGGGGCAGGCGGCCACGGCCAGCGGGATCTCGCACAGGTTGTCGAGGTACTCGTGGTCGATCAGCGGCGGCTTGCGGTGGTAGCCCAGGATGGCGATGTCGGAGCAGTGCACGGCGCCGCACATGTTCAGGCAGCAGGCCATGGAGATGCGCAGCGGGGCGGGCATGTTGTGGGCGCCGAACTCCGCGAACACCTCGTCCATGACAACCTTGACGGTGCCGGAGGCGTCGGTGGCGGGGGTGTGGCAGTGGACCCAGCCCTGGGTGTGCACGATGTTGGTGATGCCGGCGCCGGTGCCGCCGACGGGGAACTTGTGCGAGCCAGCCGCGAACTTGCGCGAGTTCAGCTCGGCCTTGAGCTTCAGGGCCTCGGCCTTGGTCTCGACCATGAACTCGATGTTGTTGCGGGTGGTGAAGCGCAGCTTGCCGCCACTGAACTTGTCGGCGATGTCGCAGATCTCGCGGACGTGGGTGACGGACATCAGGCGGGCGCCACCGCAGCGCACGGTGTAGACTTCCTCGCCGCTCTCGGCCTTGTGCATCAGGACGCCAGGCTCGATGATCTCGTGGTACAGCCATTTGCCCTTGTTGCGGGCAATGACCGGCGGATAGAATTCGTCGTACTTGCGCGGGCCGATATCGGAGATACGGCCTTCCATGGGTTTTTCAGGATTGTATCCAGCAGAAATGAATGCCATTGTATTCGACCCCCTATCTCTGGTGTCTCTTGCGGAACTCGTTGATGTCGCGCTCCCAACCACCGGTGACATCCTCTTCCTTCCAGAAGATGTAGGGGTTGGTACGAGGCTCCTGGACGTGGCGCGGGTCGGCCTTGATGCCGGTGACTTCCAGCATCTTCTGGAAGCTCATGCGGCGAATGGTCTCACCGATGCGCTCGCGGTTCTTGCCTTCCTCCATCCACCAATCCCACAGGTTCTCGACCACTTCCTTGACCTCGTCGTAGGGCTCCTCGACGGGGACGAAGGGCACCAGCAGGGAGCCCATCTGCGCGCCGTCCAGGATCGGGGCCTTGGCGCCGACGAAGATGGACGCGCCGCGCTCGTCACCGATGTGCAGGGCGCGGGGCATGGTGTTGATGCAGTGCATGCAGCGGTAGCATTCCTTGTTGTCGATCGAGAGCTTGGAGCCGTCCCAGCTCATGCACCCGGTGGGGCACAGGGCCACGACTTCCTTCTCGATGTCGAACTTGCCCCAGTCGCGGCCGGAGTGGGCGCCCGCGTTGGGGGCGAACTCGCCCTTCACGTAGCCCTTCACGGCGTCCTGGTCGATCTTGATGTCGTCCTTCCAGGTGCCGATGACCGAGAAGTCGGAACGGGCGATGGAGGCCACGCAGCCGTTGGGGCAGGCGTCGAACTTGAACTTGAACTTGTAGGGGAACGCGGGACGGTGCAGCTCGTCCTGGTACTCCAGGGTCATGTTGTAGTTCAGGTCCTGCGCGTCGTAGCAGGCGAACTCGCAGCGCGACTGGCCCAGGCAGCAGGACGGGGTGCGCAGGTTGGAGCCGGAACCGCCCAGGTCGGTGTTCAGGTCGTGGGTCAGGGTCCAGAAGATCTCCTCAAGCTGCTGGGTGGACGTGCCCAGCCACACGAGGTCGCCGGTGGCGCCGTGCATGTTGGTCAGGCCGGAGCCGCGGAAGTCCCACAGGTCCATCAGGGCGCGCAGGTACTCGGTGGAGTAGTACATGCCAGCGGGCTGGGCCACGCGCACGGTGTGGAAGTGGGCCACGCCCGGGAACTTCTGGGGCTGGTCGCAGTAGCGACCGATGACGCCGCCGCCGTAGCCGAACACGCCCACGATGCCGCCGTGCTTCCAGTGGGTTTCGCCATCCTCGTAGGACATCTCCAGAAGGCCCAGAAGGTCGTCGCAGACGTCAACGGGGATCTGGTACTCGATGCCAGCCGGATTGGCGTGCCGATGCTCGGCCTCCTGTTTGATGTCGGACACGAAGCTAGGCCAGGGCCCAGACTCTAATTGGTCCAACAACGGAGTCTTGTGTTTTGCCATTCTCTTACCTCCATTGTTCTAGAATGATGTTTCTGCCTCATGAAAAACACGGCACCTCGCGGCCCTTTCGGCTCCGCAGAGGCGACGGATTGCCCCACTGTCTGCCCGCGCTCCGCCCGGCATCCCCCCGCCGACCGGGCGCTCGTCGTGAACAAATTCACAACGGAGGAACTACTGGACGCTAGGCTGGAAGCCCGGTTTTTGTCAACTCAAAATGCCCGGACGCATTGGCGAAATAGCACACTCGACACGGGCGGTACAGTCCCGCGAACGACTCTCAGTCTCACGGCCCCGGGAGCCGGGCGCTTGCAGATGGTTGCCGAGTGATTCCGGCACGTTCCGGCGCTCCCTGCGCCGCAGGGAGCCCGCCGGGGTCCGCCCCGGAAAGTTCTTTCAACCTACACCTCCGGGCCGCCAAGGCAAGCACTATTTTCGGCTGGCGCAGCCGCCTGAGGGAACGGCGCCGCGCCCCTCGCCACGGCGCCCCGGCACGGCGGCGCGCAACAAAAAAGGGCCGGGCCCGAAGGCCCGGCCCCCTTGCCAGGAGCCACGCGGCGTCAGTTGTACAGCTCCTTTTCGAGCCACCCTCTGATCTCGCCGTTGATGGGGTAGACGCCCTTGTTGCCGCCGACCTCCTGCTCGAAGCGGCGGCGGATGTCCGCCGGGGGCCGCAGGCAGGCCAGGTCCTCGGCACCCTCCATGGTCCTGCGCACCAGGCAGACCGTGGGGCCGTCCTCCCAGTTGTAGACCACGAAATAGTTGGACACGTCGTTCCTGCTCTTGACGCGATTCTCGTAGCTGCCTCCATAGCCGCTGTTGCCCCATTCGAGATACAGCGCCACGGCGTCGGCGGGCTCCATGTCCCAGTCGATGTGCAGGTTCCTGAATTGATTGAGCTGGCTCATGTCGTCCTCCCTTGCGCGGGGCGCCTGCCTCGGCGCGCCCGGTCCGTCTGCCCCGGAGCTCCCCCCGGGCCGCGCCCGGGGGGATTTGTCCCGTGTGGATACCTGTCAAACCTCGGAGGTGTCTCGCAGGCCGCGTCTGCCGTAGCGGCATGCGATCCTGTCTTAATAATAACTATTACCAATTTGAGGTCAAGGCTTTTTCTCGGGGCCAGAGGATTTTCCCGGCTGTGGAGGGTAGAACCCCGCGCGGCCCCAGGAATCATGCTTCCGGATGCGCGCAGGCGCGTATGGCGCGGCTTGACGGCGCGGGAAAACCTCGCCGCCCCGGGCTCCCAAGTGCGCGCAGGCGCGTATGGTGCGCGCAGGCCCGCGTGTGGCCGCGCGGAGCACCGGGGCGGTTTGTCGTCTTCGCATGTGTGGCGGTGGGGGCGCGTGTAGCCGCGCGAAGCGCAGGGCCGCGATCGCTTCGCACGTGTCCGGGGAGTCGGCGCAGGCCCGCGCGGCCGCGCTGGCCCGGCGGGCGCCAGGAGCCACGCGGCCCGGATGCCTTCAGGTCCCGCGGCTCGCGGGGCCCTGGCGGGTGCGGGAAACACCGCCCAGCTGGCCGCAGGCCACGGCGTGGAAGCGGGCCGGGCGCCGCCCCGCCGCACCCGGCGCGGCCTCAGCGGTCCTCGTCCAGCAGACGGCGGGCGATGGCCTCGTCGTAGAGGCCCATGGGGTTGCGGTCCTTGTTGCGCAGGGCGTACATGCGCGCGGCGGTGCGCACC
Organism: Desulfocurvus vexinensis DSM 17965; assembly: GCF_000519125.1. NCBI lineage: Bacteria > Pseudomonadati > Thermodesulfobacteriota > Desulfovibrionia > Desulfovibrionales > Desulfovibrionaceae > Desulfocurvus > Desulfocurvus vexinensis. The sequence goes on along the minus strand of NZ_JAEX01000011.1, from coordinate 39,095 downwards.
ACGTCCAGGGGAATCCACTCGTGGCGCTCCCAGACCTCGGGCAGGTCCTTGTTCCACATCCGGAACTCGACGACGCCCTCCTCGCTGCGGCGCACATACATGCGCACGTCGTGGGTCTGCATGCTCGGATAGTAGTACAGGCCTCGTTCGTCCTTCACGCTCGCTCCTTGTGCCCCTGCTGCACGGCCTGCAGGGCTTCGCGGGCCAGGGCGCCCAGGGTGGTCCGCTCCAGGGTGCCGCCGCGGTAGATGTCCACCGGGTCCCCGGCGCGGGCCAGGGCTTCCAGGGCCGCCCGGGCCCCGGCCACGCGCCCCAGGCCCAGGGCCCGGGCCACGAGCCCGCGCGCCTGGGCGCCCTGCTCCTGCCCCAGGGCGCGCAGCAGGTCGGGCGCCACGTGGGCCAGCAGCTCCGGGCGCGCCTCGCCCAGCCGCCCCAGGGCCCAGTAGACCCCCAGGCGCAGCGGCGGGTGCTCCAGGAAGTTGTCGTCGCCGATGGCGCACTCGGGGCATTGCACGTAGGAGGCCAGGTTCTTGTGGTATTCCCGGGCCAGCAGCGCGCTGCGGGCCATGGCCTCGCCCATGGCCTCGGCGACACCCCAGCCGATGTTGCCCGACTCCTCGTTCATGTGCCACAGGAAGCGGCGCATGACCACGCGGGCGGCCTCGGGGGTTTCCTCAGCCATACGCGCCACCGTGGCGCCCAGGGCCGTGGCGGCCCGCCAGCGCACCAGCTCCCCGGGGGCCAGCAGCAGGGAGAACAGCGGGCCCACCAGCTCCGGGGCGGGCAGCTGCGCCAGCCGGGCCAGGATCTCCTCCTGGTCCGCCCCAGCCAGCAGGCTCCGCAGTTGCGCCTTCATGCCCCGAAAGCGCGCCATGGCGTCCTCCCGCCCCTAGCCCACCTGCTCCAGCAGAGCCTGGGGCACCTCGTAGCCGGTCTCCTGGGCCTTGGCCAGACAGCGCGCGGCCTCGGCCTTGTCGCCCTTCTCCAGCCAGTACAGGCCCATGTTGTTCCAGGCCGGGCCGAAGTCCGGGGCCAGCTCCAGGGCGCGGTCCAGGTGCGGCTTGGCCTCGTCGGGCTCCCCGGACATGAGGTAGGCGCTGCCCATGGTGGCCAGGGCCTGCACGTAGTCGGGGTCGCGGTTGAGCGCCTTCTTGAGGCTGGCCACGGCGCGGTCGGGGTCGCCCTTTTGCAGGTAGCAGAAGCCCATGTTGGCGAAGGGCACGGCGAACTGGGGCCGGGCGCCCGAGGCGCTGCGGTTGTTGTTCAGGCAGCCGTCGATGTCGCCGCGCTGCAGGCAGATGCCGCCGAGCTGCACGTAGGCCTCGGCCATGCGCGGGGAGTTGTCCAGCGCTTCGCGGAAGCTCTCCTCGGCCTCGTGCCACATGCGCTTGGCCAGGTAGGCCACGCCCAGGTTGTAGTGGTGGCTGGCGCATTTGGGGTTGCCCGCCAGCTGGTGCTGCATCTGCATGATGTATTCGTCAAGGGTCTTGGCGTCGGTGCCCATGAGGCGCTCCTCGTGCTTGCGGGGCGGGGCCCCGGGTTCCAATGGCTACCGCTCCCAGGTCATCTCGCGGCCCTGGGCGCGCAGCATGTCGTTGTACCAGACGATGAAATCGTACATGCCCCGGAAGCGCTCGTCCTTGTTGACGATGCCCATGGCCAGCTCGTGGGCGCCCCGGCTGTAGTGGGCCCCGACCTTGGCGGTCATGGCCCGGGAGCGCAGGAAGGTGCGCACCAAGTCCTGGATGGTCTGCCCGCTTGCGTCGGTGCGGATGTCCATGGGGTCGAAGGGCTCGGGGAAGGGGTCCCAGTTCTCGTAGCCCACCTTGTCGATGAACTTGCGCCGCCGGGGGGAGATCCGCTCGTACATGACGCGCTTGGTCTCCTCCTGCTCGGGGGTCAGCGGGGGACGGGGGGGCTTGGGTCCGGTTGGCTTCATGGCTTGCCTCCGCCCAGCTCCCAGGTCAGGGAGCCGCAGGTCGAACAGGCGTCGGAGCCCTTGCCCTGGTCGCAGCTGGCGCAGGCGTCCTGCCCGGCCGGGGCGGCGGCAAAGGCCTTTTCGGCCATGGCCCCGGGGGCCGGGCGCGGGGGCCGGGCGTCCTCGGCCAGGGCCATGCGCAGGCGCTCGGCCTTTTCCCATTCCTCGTCGCTCATCAGGCCGAGGTACTCGGCGTCGTAGCGGTTCATGAGCGCCATGGACACAGGCACCAGGGTCTCGCCCAGGCGCGCGTAGCGCGTGCGCAGGCTGGCCGTCAGATCATGGGACAGGCGCAACAGCCGGTCCTGCAACTGCTCGATCTTCACGGTGGGGTACTGCACGCCGGGGGTGAAGCCGCATTTGGCGCAGGTGTGGGCCTTGCCGCGGATGGCCGTGGGGATGCCGTAGAGGCGGCAGGTCAGGGGCCGGTGCTCATAGAGCGCGCAGCGGTCATCGGCGTCCAGCAGGGGGCAGCGCACCCGCGCCTTGGCGATGAATTCGAGGATCTCGGTGGTCCGGGCGCCGTCGCGCGACATGCGGAAGGCATCGCGCTTGATGCGGCAGGCCTTGCGGTCGGCCTCGTCGGCCAGGTCGAGCAGGTCGCTGCGGCGCTGGCCGCTGTAGTGCGCGTTGAATTTGGCGTTGAGGTACATGGCCTCGACCAGGGTCAGGTCGAACAGGGCATGGCAGCAGTCGCTGCACCCGGGGGCGCAGGCAATGCACTGGCCGTGCTCGGCGCCGACCCGCTCCACCACCTGGTCGATCTCCCTGGCCAGGGCTTCGTAGCGTTCGAAGAAGGGGCCGAAGTCGGGGGTCATGGGTCACTCCGTATTGGGTCGCCTGGCTCGCGGGCGCAGGGGGCCGCCGCCCCTGACGGGGGCGGAACCCCAAGGTAAGTCCGCCGCGCGCGATGTCGAGGCCCGGCCACGAATTTTCACCCCGGCCGGGGCCGGGGCCGGGCGTCAGACGCGCCGAAGGGAGCGGCGCCAGGCCGCGCCGCTCCCTTCGGTCCTGGGAACTATCGCATCAGCGGAAAGGCCGGGACTACTCTTCCTCGACGGTGATGGCGTCCTGCTCGCAGACTTCCACGCAGGACTCGCAGCCCAGGCACTCTTCCTCGTTGACCGGAACGGCCTTGCCGTCCTGCAGCTCGTACACTTCCACCGGGCAGACGTCCACGCACTCGCCGTCGCCCACACACTTGTCAGCGTCAACAGTCACTTTGTAACCCATTTGGAACCTCCAGTGAATTTGTATTGCCCTCCGCCCGGACCCCGTCCCGGCGAATGTGCCCTGTATACGGCGGGCCTCCGGGCGCGCGTCTGCGCGTGAGGCTGTCCCGCCATCAGGAAATCCGAGATAGCCCCTGGCCATGCAGGTGTCAAGACCGGGGGTGCAATCCGGGGCGCTGCGGGCGCCCGGGCCCCCCGGCGCCCTAGACGTTGAGTCGCGCGTAGTAGGCCCGGCCCGCGCGCCCGACCACGAGGATCAGGCTGTTCTGCATGCGGTAGCGCACGAAGGCCGCGGCGAAATCGCCAGCCTCGGCCAGCCGCGCCCCGCCGATGCGCAGCACGACATCGCCCGGGGCCAGCCCCAGGGTCGCCGCCGGGCTGCCGGGGCGCACGGCCTGCACCGTGAGCCCCGCCCCCTGGGCCGGGCCCGCGCGCAGGCCCCAGCGCCGCCAGGCCAGATCCTCGGCCAGGCCCGCCGGAAAGGCGTCGGCCCGGGCCGGGATGCGCAGCGCGCGCCCCTCGCGCAGCACCGTGAGCGTCACGCTCTCGCCGCGCGTATGGTTGCGCAGCAGTTGCAGGTAGTGGTCCTTGTCCTGGACCTCGTACCCGCCCAGGCGCAGCACCACGTCGCCGGGCGCGATCCCGGCCTCGGCCCCCGGGGAGCCGGGCTGCACGTCGGTGACGAGCATGCCCCGCGCGGCGGGCAGGCCGAAGTAGCTGGCCGTGGCCTGGTCCACGTCCTGGCCCCACAGCCCGAGCCAGACCTGGCTCACGAAACCGTGGTCCAGCAGCTCGGCCACCACGCGCCGGGCCTTGTCGATGGGGATGGCGAAGCCGATGCCCTCGGCGCCCTGGTGGATGGCCGTGTTCAGGCCGATGAGTTCGCCGTGCAGGTTGAGCAGCGGCCCGCCGGAGTTGCCGGGGTTGATGGCCGCGTCGGTCTGCAGAAAGTCGGTGAAGGTGCCCTGCTCGGTGCGCACGGTGCGGCCCATGGCCGAGAGCACGCCGGTGGTCACCGTGTGCGAGAAGCCGAAGGGGTTGCCGATGGCGATGAGCGTCTCGCCCATGAGCAGGTCCGCCGAGCTGCCCATGGGCACCTGGGGCAGCTCGCGGGCCTCGGCCAGGCGCAGCACGGCCAGGTCGAAGTCCGCGTCGGCGCCCACCAGCTCGGCCTGGAACTGGCGCCCGTCCAGCAGGCGCGCGGTGATCTCCGTGGCCCCGGCGATGACGTGGGCGTTGGTCAGCACCAGGCCCCGCTGCCCGTCGATGATGACCCCCGAGCCCAGGCTGGTGCGCGTCACGCGGCGCGTGCCCTGGGGGCCGAAGAAGTCGCGCAGCAGCGGCGACATCATGTTCTGGTCGAAGAAGCGGCCCAGGGGGTTGACCTCGCGCTCCTCCACCCGGGCCGAGGTGATGTTGACCACCGCCGGGGCCACGGCCTGCACGGCGCGCACCACCGGGGTGCGCCGCAGGTCGTCGCCCCCGGCCCCGGGCAGCTGCCCGGTGTGGTCGGCCCGCGCCGGGGCCAGGGCGGCCAGCACGAGCAGCGCGGCGCCCAAAAGGGTTGCAGCGCGGCCCACGGCTAGCGCCTCCCGGCCATGGCCAGCAGGCGGCTGATGCGCTCCTGCACGGGCGGGTGGGTGCTGAACAGGCTGGCCACGCCCCCCGCCGAGAAGGGGTTGATGATGAACATGTGCGCCGTGGCCTCGTTGCCCGCGCGCATGGGCACCTGCTGGGCGTAGCCCGAGATCTTGGCCAGGGCGCTGGCCAGCTGCTCGGGGGCGCCGCTGTAGCGCGCGCCCGCCTCGTCGGCCAGGTATTCGCGCGAGCGCGAGATGGCCATCTGGATGAGCATGGCCGCCACGGGGGCCACGAAGGCCAGGGCCAGGGCCGCCACGGGGTTGCCGCCCTCGCCGTCGCCGCTGCGCCCGCCGAAGCCGAACAGCGTGGCCCATTTGATCATGCTGGCCACGTACATGATGACCCCGGCCAGCACCCCGGCGATGCTCTGGACGAGGATGTCGCGGTTGGCCACATGCCCGATCTCGTGGGCCAGCACCCCGCGCAGTTCCTCGGGGGAGAGCAGGCGCATGATGCCCTCGGTGACGGCCACCACGGCGTGCTGCGGGTCGCGCCCGGTGGCGAAGGCGTTGGGCGCCTCCTGGGGGATGAGCGCCACCCGGGGCATGGGGATGCCCGCGTTGCGCGACAGCTCCTCGACAATGGCGAACAGGCCCGGGGCGTCGGCGCGCGAGAGCACCCGCGCACGGTACATGGACAGCACCATGCGGTCGGAGAACCAGTAGCTGCCGACGTTCATGGCCATGGCCAGGACGAAGGCCACCATGAGGCCCCCGCGCCCGCCCATGGCGCCGCCGATGAGCATGAGCAGGCCCGTGAGCAGGGCCAGCAGCAAAACGGTCTTGATCTGGCTGGTCATATCGCCAAGGCTCCTTGTGTGCGGAAAAAAGGATTGCGGGCCGGGCCTGCGGCCTCAGCCCTCGATGTCGATGCGCAGGCTGCCCGGCGCGGCACTGCGCCGGGGCACGGTGACGGTGAGCAGCCCGGCCTCGAACACGGCGGACACGGCCCCGGGGTCCACATCGCGGGGCAGCAGGAAGCGGCGGCCAAAGGCGCCATGGGCGCGCTCCATGACGTGATAGACCCCGCCCTCGGCGTCCCGCTCCTGGCGGGCCGTGCCGAAGACGACCAGCTCCCGCCCGGCGACCTCCAGCCCGATGTCCTCGCGCCGGACCCCGGGCAGTTCCACCTCGACGACGTAGGCCGCGGCGGTCTCCACCACGTCGGCCAGGGGCTCGCGCACCCCGCCGGGGCCGCCCGGGACAACGCCGCCCGGGCCGCGCCGGGAGCCGCCCCCCGCCCCGCCCAGAACGTCCCAGGGGTTCCAGTCGTACTTGGCCATGGCCCGCCCTCCTGTGGCGGCGCGGGGCTGCCCCGCGCCGGTTCTCGCCGTCCAGGCCAAGGTATTCATTCGCCGCCCCCTGTCAATATTTACCGCGCCGCCGGGGCCGGGCGGCCTTGCCAAGCCCGCCCGCGCGGAGTATGCCTCGGCCTCCGTCCGCAGCCACCGCCACACCCCAGCCACCGGAGTAGGTCAATGCACCCCAGCCTCGCCCGGGCCATCGCCGCCATAGCGCCCCTGGACCCCGCCCTGGAACCCGCCGCACGGGCCCACCTGGACAACCTGACCAAGCCCCGGGGCAGCCTGGGCCTGCTGGAAGACCTGGCCGTGCGCCTGGTGCAGATTGCCGGGGGCGCCGCCCCGGGGGTGGACCCCGCGCGCATCTACACCGTCGCCGGGGATCACGGCGTGGTGGCCGAGGGCGTGAGCCTGTTTCCCCAGGAGGTCACCCGCCAGATGGTGGCCAATTTCCTGGCCGGGGGCGCGGGCATCAACGTCCTGGCTGACACCGCCGGAGTGCAGGTGGTGGTGGTGGACGCGGGCAGCGTGGGCGGGCCGTACCCCGAGCACCCGGGGCTGGTGCAGTGCAAGGTGGCCGAGGGCACGGCCAGCCTGGCCCAGGGCCCGGCCATGACCCGCGAGCAATGCGAGCGCGCCCTGATGAACGGCATCGCCCTGGCCGAGGCCGCCGCCGCCGACGGCTGCCGCGCCGTGGGCACCGGCGACATGGGCATCGGCAACACCACGCCCTCCACAGCGCTGTACTGCGCGCTCTTCGGCCTGGACCCCGAGGCCATGACCGGGCCGGGCACCGGTCTGCACGCCGACGGCGTGCGCGCCAAATGCGCGGTCATCCGCCGGGGGCTTGAGGTCAACGCCCGGGCCGTGGCCTCGGGCGACCCACTGGAGATCCTGGCCGCCCTGGGCGGGCTGGAGATCGCCACCCTGGCCGGGCTGTGCCTGGGCGCGGCCAAATGCCGCCTGGCCCTGGCCGTGGACGGCTTCATCTCCACGGCGGCCTTCGCCGTGGCCTGGAAGCTGTGTCCGGCGGTGCGCGACTACGCCTTCTTTGCCCACGCCAGCGCCGAGCCCGGCCACGCCCGGGCCATGGCCGCCATGGACGCCCGGCCCCTGCTCGACCTGGGCCTGCGCCTGGGCGAGGGCACGGGCGCGGCCCTGGCCCTGTTCCTGCTGCGGGCTGCGGCCAACGTCTACACCCGCATGGCCACCTTCGACCGCGCCGGGGTCAGCGCCGGGGCATAGGCCCGCCAGGGCGCGCCACTCGGGCCGCGCCGGGCGCGGGGGGCTTGACCCCCGCCCCCGGGTGGGCTATGGTCCCGCCACGACATCGCGCGTGGGAACGCCAAACCGCCTCACCGGAGCCAGACCAGGGCCCGGCGAGAGTGGTTCTTTTTGTTTTCAAATTCCAGCTTCACGCTCCATCATCAGACAGACGAGGGTACACGAGATGAGCACGATTCCCATTTCCACCGAAGGCTACGAAAAGCTCAAGAAGGAGCTGGCGCGCCTCAAAAGCGAGCGTCCGGCGGTCATCGAGGCCATCGCCCTGGCCCGCGAGGAGGGCGACCTGCGCGAGAACGCGGGCTACGACGCCGCGCGCGAGCGCCAGGGCATGCTCGAAGCCCAGATCAGCTACATCGAATCGCGCATGTCCAAGTTCAACGTCATCGACCTGGCCACCCTGGGCGGCGACCGCGTGACCTTCGGCGCCACAGTGGAGATCGAAGACATGGACACCGGCGATGTGAAGAAATACACCCTGCTCGGCCCCGACGAGGCCGACCACGCCAGCGGGACCATCTCGGTGCAGTCCCCCGTGGGCAAGGCCCTGCTGGGCAAGCGCGAGGGCGACGAGATCACCGTGGACGCCCCGCGCGGCAAGATCGAGTACGAGATCCTGTCCGTGGCCTTCCAGTCCGCCAACTGATCGGATTCCGCCAGCGACGCGAAGGCGCCGCCTCCCGGAAGTCCGGGGGGCGGCGCCTTCGTTTGTGCGGCGGCTGGCCAGCCCGGCAAGCCCTGGCGGCCCGGCCAGGGACGCGCCAATCCGGTCACGCCGGGGCCGCCCCGGCACGCCAGGGCCAGCCCTGGTGACTGCCGGGAAACGCCTTTTCCAGGCCGTTCAGGCGGTGCGGTGTCGGCACAAAAAAATCCAATCCCGGCGCGGAGCAAGACAGCCGCGCGGGGTTGGATTTTTTTGCGCAACGCAGCCGACCGCCCCTCCGGGGCGATCGGCTAGGCGGCTCCGGCGGCCTTGCGGCTGTTGGCGGCCACCACGCGGTAGAGGCGGTTGTCCATGCCCACGCGGGCCTCGATGAGCGTGAGGGCCGTGTGGTACTGGGCCAGGGCCTCGACCATGCGCCCGGCGCTGTGCAGCACGATGCCCAGGCAGTTGCGGGTCTTGGCGTCGATGACCGCGCCCGCGCGCGCGTCGCTCCCCAGGGCCAGGGCTTCGCGCAGCAGGCGCTCGGCCTCGCCGTGGGCGCCGTTGTCCAGGGCCTGCATCCCGGCGCGGCTCAGGTCGCGGATGCGCCCCAGCAGCTTGCAGCGGCAGCCGCCCGCGCATTCGGCGTGGCCCTTCTGGCCGCGCGGGGCGTGGGCCCCCGCATAGCGCCCCGGGCTCGCGCCGTCCACGGCGGCCACCCGGGCCGAGGCCCGTTTTCCGCCACAGCCGCAGCCCGCGTGCCCGGTCCGCCGCCCCGCCGTCTGTCCATCCTGCCGCATGCTGCCCATATCGCGCCTCCTGGTGCTGCTGTTCATGAAAGGAACGGCCCTGCCGTCCCGCAATCCTGATACTGAATTTCATTCTCATTGACAAGCCCCCGGGGCGATCTATTTTTTAGCCGGGAGCGGAAGCCCGGAGCGCGGGCTGGCACCTGGAACAGGCGCAAGGGGCCGGGGCGCTGCCGCTGCCGCACGGCCTGCCCCTTGCCGGGCAGCACCGGGCGGCCCTGCGCCTGGGCATGGACTCCGGCCTTCGCCGGGGCATCCGGCCCGCGCCGGGTTGCCAGCCCAGCCCGGGACGGCGTAAACCCCCACCACAATGTAGAGAATTTCATCCCCGGCGCGACGCGGCTTGCGCTTCCCTCCCGGGGCGGTTTCGCGCTATGCTGGGCCAAACCCAGGGCACACAAGGAGGCACCATGACCATCAACCGCATCATCCGCGCCGTGGCGGGTTCCTTCGTCCTGCTCACGGTGCTCCTGGCGGTCTTCCACTCGCCCCACTGGCTGTGGCTCACGGCCTTCGTGGGCGCCAACCTGCTGCAATCGGCCTTCACCGACACCTGCCCGCTGATGGCCGTGCTGCGGCGCATGGGCATGCAGTAGCCCGGTGCACCGGCGCGGGCCCCCCGGGGCCCGCGCCCAGGCCCGGCCTCCAGCCCCGAAGCACCCCTCCCAATCAGGAGTCCCTGTAATGAAAAGACGCCTCGCCCTTGTCCTTGGCTCCGCCGCCGTGCTGCTGGTCGTGCTCTGGCAGGCCGGAGCCCTGCGCACGGGCACCATCGCCCCGGGGCCCGGCTCCGCGCCCGAGCCGGGGCACCAGCCCTGGGAAACAACCCAGACGCGCCAGGCCGACATCGACGAGATCTACGAGGCCGTGGGCACCATCCGCCCGCGCACCCAGACCAGCATCGAGGCCCAGATCACGGCCAAAATCCTCGAAGTGCGCGTGCGCGCTGGCGATTTCGTCAAGCGCGGCGAGGTGCTTGTGGTGTTGGACGACCGCGAGCACGCCGCCCGGGCCGACAGCGCCGCCCAGGCCCAGGCCTCGGCCCGCGCCGGGCTGGAGCAGGCCCGTCAGGCCGTGGGCGAGGCCAGGGCCGCCTTCGACACCGCCGCCGCGCAGTACAAGCGCATCAAGACCCTGTTCGCCGAGCGCGCCGTGGCCGAACGCGAGATGGACCAGGCCGAGGCGGAATACCTCCAGGCCGAGGCCCGGCTGTCCCAGGCGCGCGAGGCCGTGGCCGGGGCCGAGGCCGCCCTGGGCCGGTCGGCCAAGCAGCACGAGGAGGCGGGCATCGCCCAGGGCTACGCCGTGATCCGCGCCCCCGAGGACATGGAAGTCGCCAGCCGCACGGCGGAGCCCGGCGATCTGGCCGTGCCCGGCAAGCCGCTGCTGGTGGTGCAGACGGCCGGAGCCCTGCGCCTGGAAGCCTTCGTGCGCGAGGGGCTCATCGCCCGCGCCCGGCCCGGCACGGAGCTGTCCGTGGCCATCCCGGCCCTGGAGCGCACGGTGTCCGGGGTGGTGGAGGAGGTCGTGCCTGCGGCGGACCCGACCACGCGCACCTTCCTGGTCAAGGTCGGGCTGCCGGACCTGCTGGGGGCCTACCCGGGCATGTTCGGGCGCCTGCTGGTGCCCGCCGGGCGGCGCACCGCCGTGCTGGTGGACGCGCGCGCCGTGACGCGCACCGGGCAGTTGGAGACCGTGCGCGTGCTGGACGGGGACACCTGGCGCACGGTCTTCGTGCGCACCGTCCCGGCCCAGGGCGGCGAGGTGGAAGTGCTCGCCGGGCTTGCAGGCGGGCAGACCGTGGCCCTGCCCGGAGGCGTGCAATGAGCGCCGGGCCCGCCCAGCCGCGCGGGCTGATCCCCGCCGTGGTGGAAACGTTCCTGGAAACCCGGCTCTCCATCCTGCTGGTGGTGGCCACCTTGTGCCTGGGCGCCGCGGCGGTGCTGCTGACCCCGCGCGAGGAGGAGCCGCAGATCGTCGTGCCCATGGCCGACGTGTCGGTCTCCGTGCCCGGGGCCAGCGCCGAGGAGGTGGAAAAACTCGTCACCTCGCCGCTGGAGCGCATCCTGTGGCAGACCGACGGGGTGGAGTACGTCTATTCCGTGTCCCGGCGCGATCAGGCCCTGGTCACGGTGCGCTTCTTCGTGGGCGAGGACCGCGAGCAGTCGCTGCTCAAGCTGCACAACACCGTGCAGAAGAACCTCGATCTCGTGCCCTCGGTGGTCACGGGCTGGCTGGTCAAGCCCGTGGAAATCGACGACGTGCCCATCGTCACCGTGGCCCTGTACTCCGCAGAGCTGGACGACGCGGCCCTGCGCCGGGTGGGCGAGGAGCTGTACCACCGCCTGGCCGAGGTGCCCGACGTGTCGCGGGTCACGCTCACGGGCGGGCGCCCGCGCGAGGTGCGCGCGCTGCTGGACCCGCAGCGCATGGCGGGCATGGGCGTGGCCCCGGACGACGTGCAGACCGCCCTGGCCGCCGCCGACACCTCGGCCACCGCCGGGGCACTGTCCAGCGCCGGGCGCGAATATTCCGTGCGCACGGATGCATTTCTCATGTCCGCCGCCGACGTGGGCGAGGTGGTGGTGGGCGTCTACCAGGGCCGCCCGGTGCACCTGCGCGACGTGGCCCTGGTCGTGGACGGGCCCGCCGAGCCCGAGACCTATTCGCGCCTGGGCGTCTCGGCCCGGGCCGAGGCCGAGGCCGGAGTGCGCGGCGCCGAGCCGGGCCAGACCTTCCCCGCCGTGACCCTGGCCCTGGCCAAGAAGAAGGGCACCAACGCCGTAGCCGTGTCCGCCGCCATCAAGGAGCGCATGGCCGAGCTGGCCCGGACCGTGCTGCCAAACGGCGTGCGCTACGAGATCACCCGCGACTACGGCGCCACGGCCCAGGAGAAGGTGGACAACCTGCTCTCCTCGCTGTTTTTCGCCATCCTCACCGTGGTGGCCCTGCTGGCCGTGACCCTGGGGCGGCGCGAGGCCGCCGTGGTCGCCCTGGCCGTGCCCCTGAGCTTCGCCCTGGCCCTGTTCGTCAACTACGCCCTGGGCTACACGGTCAACCGCGTGACCCTGTTCGCGCTGATCCTCTCCCTGGGCCTGGTGGTGGACGACCCCATCACCAACGTGGACAACATCCAGCGCCACATCCGCCGGGGCGCCCTGCCCCCGCGCGGAGCGACCCTGGCTGGCGTGGCCGAGGTGCTGCCGCCGGTGCTCATGTCCACCCTGGCCATCATCGTCTCCTTCGTGCCCATGTTCTTCATCACCGGGATGATGGGCCCCTACATGGCGCCCATGGCCGCCAACGTGCCGCTGACGGTGGTCTTCTCCACCCTGGCGGCGCTGACGGTGGTGCCCTGGATGGCCCACCTGCTGCTGCGCCACCAGGCCGGGCGCGACGCCGGAAGCGCCGGGGCCCAGGCCCCGGGCACGGGCTCGGCCCTGCACCGCGCCTACGCCCGCCTGCTGGGCCCGCTGCTGGATTCGCCCCGGCGGCGCCTGGGCCTGTGGGCCGCCGTGGGCGTGCTGCTGCTGGCCTCGTGCGCCCTGGCCGCGCTGCGGCTGGTGCCGCTCAAGATGCTGCCCTTCGACAACAAGAACGAGTTCCAGATCGTCATCGACATGCCCGAGGGCACGCCCCTGGAAGCCACGGACCGCGTGGTGCGCCGTTTCGAGGATTTCCTGCGTGGCGTGCCCGAGGTGGAGAACTGGACGACCTACGCGGGCACGGCCTCGCCCATGGACTTCAACGGCATGGTCCGCCACCACTACATGCGCCGGGGCGGCAACGTGGCCGACATCCGCGTGAACCTGGCCCACAAGGACCGCCGCCAGGCCCAGAGCCACGCCATCGTCCTGCGCCTGCGCCCGGGCCTGGAGCGCATCGCCGCCGCCTCGGGCGCGGCCATCCAGGTGGTGGAGGTGCCGCCCGGGCCGCCGGTGCTCTCGACCCTGGTGGCCGAAATCTACGCCGCCCCGGACAGGACCTACGCCCAGCTGCTGGCCGGGGCCGACCACGTCGCCGGGCTCATGCGCACCGAGCCGCTGGTGGCCGACGTGGACACCAGCGCCGAGGCGCCGCACCAGGCCCTGCACTTCGAGCTGGACCGCGACAAGGCCGCCCTGCACGGGGTGAGCGCCCAGGCCGTGGCCGAGGCCCTGGGCATGGCCGTGGGCGGGATGACGCCCGCCATGGTCCACGAGCCCGACGAGCGCCAGCAGCTGCCCGTGCGCGCCGTGCTGCCGCGCGAGCGGCGCTCCTCGCCCGCCGCCCTGGGCCAGATGCCCCTGCGCAGCGCCCCCCGGGGCGAGGCCGAGGGCATGGTGCCCCTGGCCGAGCTGGGCAGCTTCCGGCTGGTCGGGCAGGACCAGCCCATCCTGCACAAGAACCTGGAGCGCGTGGCCTACGTGTACGGCGAGATGACCGGCCGGGCCCCGGGCGAGGCCGTGCTCGATCTCCAGTCGCGCCTGCGCGCCGACCCCCTGCCCCCGGGCCTGCGGGTCGAGTGGGCGGGCGAGGGCGAATGGAAGATCACCGTGGACGTGTTCCGCGACCTGGGCCTGGCCTTTGGCGCCGCCCTGGTGGGCATCTTCATCCTGCTGGTCATCCAGACCAAGTCGTTCAGCATGCCCGGGCTGATCATGGCCGCCATCCCGCTGACGGTCATCGGCATCATGCCCGGCTTCTGGCTGCTCAACCTGCTCTTCGCCGGAACCGTGGGCGAGCTGCCCGACCCGATCTTCTTCACCGCCACGTCCATGATCGGCATGATCGCCCTGGGCGGCATCGTCATCCGCAACTCCCTGGTGCTCATCGAGTTCATCCAGGGCGAGCTGGCCCGGGGCCTGCCCCTGCGCGAGGCCGTGCTGCAAAGCGGCGTGGTGCGCATGCGCCCCATCCTGCTCACGGCGGGCACGACCATGCTCGGGGCCTGGCCCATCACCCTGGACCCCATCTTCTCCGGCCTGGCCTGGGCGCTGATCACCGGGCTGGTGGCCTCCACGGCCTTCACCCTGGTGGTCATCCCCGTGGCCTACTACGCCATCTTTGGCGCCCGGGGCCAGGGCGCGGGGGCCTGACCCCCGGCCGGGGCCGCGCGGCGCCCCTGGCCGGGCGGGCCCGCGTGTGCTATGCCCGCCCGGCACGGCTCACGAACACTCAAGCAGAAGGAGACGTTCCATGCGCTTCATCGAGACGGACAAGGCGGCTGCGGCGGTCGGCCCCTACAGCCAGGCCGTGGACACCGGGGCCCTGGTCTTCGTCAGCGGGCAGCTCGGGCTGGCCCCAGGCACGGGCGAGATGGCCCCGGGCTTCGCGGCCCAAACCCGCCAGGCCCTGGACAACCTGCGCGCCATCCTGGGCGCCGCCGGGCTGGGCCTGGACGCCGTGGCCGTGGTCGAGGTCTTCCTCACCGACATGGGCGCCTTCCCGGAGTTCAACGCCATCTACGCGGAGTTCTTTTCCGGGCACAAGCCCGCCCGTGCCGTGGTCGAAGTGTCCGCGCTGCCCAAGGGCGGGCTCGTCGAGGTCAAATGCACCGCCGCCAGATAGGCGCAATGTAGAATTCAACCCCGTGCCCGGAAAACGCTGTTTTCCGGGCACTTCTTTTTTCAGGCCCCTGTTGCATTGCCCGGTGGACTTTCATACAATTGCGCAATAAATCTTTGCGCGCCCTATCGTTCCACGCCCAGCATGGAGCATTGGCCGCAGCCCTCTATCCTCTGCCGGGAGGACGGATCATGGAAAGCATCGGCAGCGTCGTCGGCCTCGCGGGCAGTGCCCAGGCCGAATCCAGCGCAGGCGTACGGCCCCTGGCCCTGGGCAGCCCCGTCCACGCGGGCGAGGTGCTGACCACCGGCCCCGGCTCGAACATCGAGATCGGCTTCACGGACGGCACGGTCCTGGCCCAGGGCGAGAACGCGCGCCTGGCCCTGGACGAATACGTCTACAATCCGCAGGACAGCGGCGCCTCGACCATGCTGCTCAACATGGCCCAGGGCACCTTCCGCATGGTCACCGGCGAGCTGGCCAAGGCCAACCCCGAGGGCGTGACCATCCAGTCGCCCCTGGCCACCATCGGCATCCGCGGCACGGGCGCGGACTTCGACGTGCCCCCGGGCGGACCCATGCGCGTGGGCATCTTCCAGTACGACGGGCTGGACCTGACCATCACCACGCCCTTCGGCACCATGGTCATCAACAACGCCAACCTGATCCTGGACATCGGCCCCGGCGGCCAGTTCGGCGAACTGCGCTCCTACTCCGAGCTTGAGCAGGCGTTCTTCAACGCCGTGGCGCCCATCCTGTCCATCCCCGTGCCCGGCGCCCCCGGGCAGGACGACGGCGGTGAAGGCGGCGACGACGAAGGCCAGGGCGAGGACCAGGGCGAGGGCGAGGACGGCGAAGTCAGCGTCAGCGTCAACGCCGACGAGGGCTTCACCGAGGGCGACGTGCTCGCGTTCATCGCCGAGCTGTTCTCCGAGGCCCTGGGCGACGACTCCCTGCTGGGCGGCGGCGGCGAGCTGCCCCTGCTGGGCCTGCTCACCGGCGGGCTGGGCACCGGGCCCACCACCACGCCCGGCGACGACCCCACCCGCCAGACCACGACCACCACCACGACCACCACGACCTCGGGCTCGTCCTCCTCGGGCAGCGGCCTGACCGGCACAGCCTACGCCGATTCGCTCCAGGCCTACCACGGCCCCATGGCCGTCAACGGCCTGGCCGGGCCGGACACCCTGCTGGGCAGCAGCGCTTCGGACACCCTCTCCGGCGGCACAGGCAACGACTTCATCGACCTGGGCTCCGGCGGCAACGACCTGGTCTACGGCGGCGACGGCAACGATTCCATCCGCGCCACCATGGGCTCGGACAGCGATACCGTCTACGGCGAGGCGGGCAACGACACCATCTCGCTGTACAGCGGCAACGACCTGGCCTACGGCGGCACGGGCAACGACTCCCTCCTGGGCGGCGCGGGCAACGACACGCTCTACGGCGACGCGGGCAACGACACCCTGGACGGCGGCACGGGCACCGACACCTTGTACGGCGGCGACGGCAACGACGTGCTTCTGGGCAACACACAGGCGGACATGCTGTCCGGCGGGGCGGGCAACGACACCCTGTACGGCAACAACCTGGCCAACGCTTCCGACAGCGCCGAGGACTCCCTGGAGGGCGGCGCGGGCGACAACTTCCTGTACGGCGACACCTCCGACTGGGCCTACTACGCGACCAACCCGACGGCCATCAGTTTCGACTGGAACGCGGCGTTGCAGGTCTACCACGGCGCGGGCAATGATACGCTGAGCGGCATCAAGCGGGTCATAGGCAGCCAGTACAACGACACCATGGTCGGCAACGACTCCGGCGTAATCTTCGACGGCCGGGGCGGCAACGACTCCATGGTCGGCGGCACGGGCAACGACTCCTTCATCGCGGGCAGCGGGCAGGATACCGTGGGCGGCGGCGCAGGCTCCGACACCCTGGACATGCGCGGCATGGGCGGCGGCCTGAACGTCCAGTTCACGGGCAACGGCAACGGCACCGCCACCATGACCGGGCACGGCGCGGTCTTCACGGGCATCGAGGTGCTGCACGGCTCGCACCGCAACGACACCATCACCGGCGACGACAGCACCACCAGGCTCACCGGCCAGATGGGCGCCGACTCCATCATCGGCGGCGACCTGGGCGAGACCATCTACGGCGACGACGAAAGCAGCGTCGCCTCCACCGTGGTTGGCGGCGCCACCCTGTTTGCGGGCAACGACACCCTGCGCGGCGGTGCGGGCAACGATTCCATCATCGGCGGTTATGGCAACGACTCGCTCTTTGGCGACGGCGGCGACGACACCCTTTCCGGCGGCTACGGCAACGACTACCTGGACGGCGGCACGGGCCACGATTCCCTCGTGGGCAGCTACGGCGACGACACCCTTTCCGGCGGTGACGGCAACGACTACCTCTCCGGCAGCTACGGCAGCAACGTGCTCGAGGGCGGCGACGGCAACGACACCATCTACGGCAGCAGCGGCGCCGACACCATCTCCGGCGGCGGCGACGACGATCTGATCTACGGCCAGGGCGGGGCGGACCGCATCTACGGCGACGACGGCAACGACACCATCACCGCTGGTACCGGCAACGCCACCGTGGACGCCGGAACCGGCGACGACCTGATCAACGCCGGATACGGCGACCAGAGCCTCTCGGGCGAGGGCGGCAGCGACACCGTGGCCTACAGCTCCGACGTGTCGGTGGACCTTGGCGCTGGCCGGGCCACCCTCGTCGGCTACTACACCCACACCCTGGCAGGCATCGAGCACGTCACCGGCAGCCCCTACGACGACACCCTGACGGGCGACGCCCAGGCCAACAGTCTCTCCGGCGGCAATGGCAAGGACTCGCTCTTCGGCGGCGCGGGCGACGACACCCTTTCCGGCGGCGGCGGCGACGACACCCTCATCGTGGGCACCGGCAACGAGTCCCTCGTGGGCGGCGACACGGGCGAAACAGACGGCGACCTGCTGTCCTTCGAGAACTACTCCGGGGACCTCGACCTCGGCCTGGGCACCGCCGGTGCCAGCCCGACCCTGACCATGGGCTCGGACACCATCACCATGACCGGCTTCGAGCACCTGCGCGGGGGCAGCGGCAACGACACCCTCACCGCGCGCGGCGACTACGCCAGCTCGCTGTTCGGCGGCGGCGGCGACGACTCCCTGGTGGCCAGCGGCGCCTACGAGGACACCCTGTTCGGCGGCGCGGGCAACGACTTCCTGCACGGCAACGGCGACGACTGGGCCGACTTCTCCGAAAGCGCGGGGGGCATCAGCGGCACCCTGGCCGGGGCGGGCGAGAGCACCTTTACCGGCCACGGCGACGACACCCTGAAGAATATCCAGAACATCATGGGCTCGGAACACGACGACGCCCTGGGCGGCGACGACCAGGACAACATCATCGACGGCTCGGGCGGTAACGACACCATCACCGGCGGCGACGGCGACGACGAACTGCTGGGTGGCGACGGCGACGACTCCCTGGAGGGCGTCGCGGGCAGCAACACCCTGCTCGGCGGCGACGGCGACGACACCCTCATCGGCGGCACCGGGGCCGACCTGCTCCTGGGCGAATTCGGCGACGACAGCATCGTGGGCTCCGGCGGCGACGACACCGTATCCTACGAAGGCGAAGGCGCCTCGGACATCGACCTGGCCGCAGGCACGGCCACCAACAGCGTCGGCACCGACACCATCGTGGGGGTGGACCACGCCATCGGCAGCAACTCCGCCGACAGGATCGTGGGCAACGACAACGCCAACACCCTGGACGGCGGCGCGGGCAACGACACCCTGGTGCCCTGGAACTACATCGTGACCGGGGACTCGCTCATCGGCGGCACCGGCACGGACTGGGCCTTCTTCAACACCCAGAACGAATACGCCATCACCTCGGGCGACATGACCTCCGTGGTGGCCAACGGCGAGACCACCAGCCTTTCCGGCATCGAGAACATGAAGGGCACCGAGCTGAGCGACACCTTCGGCGGCAACGCCTCGGCCAACTACCTCATCGGCCTGGACGGCGACGACTCCCTCTATGGCGATGACGGCAACGACACCCTGGAGGGCGGGGACGGCCACGACACGCTGGAAGGCGGCGACGACAGCGACGAACTCTACGGCGAGGACGGCAACGACGAACTCCTCGGCGGCTCAGGCGATGACGTCCTGGATGGCGGCGACGGCGACGATTCCATCGACGGCGGCGACGACGACGACCTGGTCTACGCCAGTGACGGGGCGGACACCGTGGACGGCGGCAACGGCAACGACACCCTGGACTTCTCCGGGTTTGGCCAGGGCACCTCGCTGGACGTCGATGCCGGGACGGCCACCAACGCCTCCGGCACCTTCACCCTGTCGAACTTCGAATCCTTCTACGGCACGTCCTACGCCGACACCATCGTCGGCTCCGCTGCCAACGAAACCTTCTACACCTACGACGGCAACGACTCCGTGAACGCGGGAGACGGCGAGGACTACATTTCCGCTGGGTCCGGCGACGACTACGTCCTCGCCGGGGCAGGTAACGACTACGTCAGCGGCGGGGGTGGCAACGACACTCTCTACGGCGAGGCGGGCAACGACTCCCTGTACGGCGGCTACAACAACGACCAGCTCTTCGGTGGCGCGGACGGCGACCATCTCAGCGGCGACTCGGGCAACGATACCCTCTACGGCGATGACGGCAACGACACCATCTACGGCGGTTCCGACAACGACCAGCTCTTCGGCGGCGCGGGCAACGACACCCTCTACGGAGACTACGGCAGCGACAGCCTCGACGGCGGCGACGGCGACGACTCCCTGTACGGCGGCACCGACACCTCGGCGGACACGCTCCTTGGCGGCGACGGCGACGACACCCTCTACGGCTACCTGGGCAACAACGTCCTGAACGGCGGGGCGGGCCTCGACGTGGCCCGCTACAACGTGGGCTCCTACGCGGCGGACGTGAACCTGGCCACGGGCCGCGCCAGCTACGGCGGCAGCTACACCGACACCCTCTCGAACATCGAGAAGGTCTCCCTGACCGGGTCCATAGGTTCGACGCTCACCGGCGACGCCCTGGCCAACTCGCTCACCGGCGGCGACGGCGCCGACAAGCTCTTCGGCGGCGCGGGCGACGACACCCTGATCGGCGGCAGCGGCAACGACACCCTGGCCGGACAGGGCGGCAGCAACATGCTCACCGGCGGCGGCGGCACCGACGTGGCCGACTACACCAACGCGGTGACCGGCTCCAGCACGTCCGTCTCCGTGAACATGGTCACCGGCGAGGTGGCCCACTCCGGAGGCACCGACACCCTCTCGACCATCGAGGTCATCTGGGGCACGGCCAGCGGCGACGTCATGCAGGCCGGGGCCAGCGGCATGTTCTTCAAGGGCTTTGGCGGCAACGACACCCTGACCGGCGGCGCGGGCAACGACACCATGGACGGCGGCGCGGGCAACGACACCATGGACGGCGGCGGCGGCACCAACATGGTCAGCTTCGCCGACGCCACCACGGGCGTCACCGTGAACCTGACCGCAGGCACGGCCAGCGGCCAGGGTACCGACACCCTGGCGAACTTCACCCAGGCGGAGGGCTCGGGCTACGCCGACGCCCTCACGGGCACCGGCTCCGCCGACACCCTCACGGGCCTGGCGGGAAATGACACGCTCACGGGCCTGGCGGGCAACGACTCCCTGGCCGGCGGCGCGGGCAACGACTTCCTGTGGGGCGGGGCGGGCGCCGACACCCTGTCGGGCGGCGACGGCTTCGACACCTTCTACTACAGCACCGCCAGCGAGATGAACAACGACACCGTGGTCGGCTTCCGCTGGGGGTTCGACGTGTTCCAGTTCGAAACCGACGGCTTCTCCGGCCTGGGCCTGGGCACCCTGAGCGCCGGGCGCTTCTTCCGCGTCAGCGACTACGCCTCCAGCCCCAACATGGGCGTGGCGGGCGGAGTGTTCGTCTACGACCTGAGCACCGACGCCCTGTACTACGACTCTGCGGGCGACGACGGCTCGGCCTCGGCGCACAAGGTCATCTTCGACGGCAACGTGGACTTCAACTCCAACGCCCACAGCGAGCCGACCCACGAAAGCATCCAGGTCGTGGATCTGAACTTGTAGCCCCGGGCCCGCGCGCCCTGCGAGGCCCCCGGCGGCTCCGGCCCCGGGGGCCTTCGCGTGGCCCCAAACAGGTTGACAAGAACCCGGCGCAGGATGAAGAAAGCCCCATGCAAAGCCTGAAGAAGCGCATCACCAAGGGCGAACCCGTCCTGGGCTCGTGGATCACCCTGGCCCACCCGGCCATCGCCGAGATCATGACCCGCGCCGGGTTCGACTGGCTGGCCGTGGACCTGGAGCACAGCGTCATCACCATCCGCGAGGCCGAGGAGCTGCTCCGCGTCATCGAGCTGTGCGGCGCAGCGCCCCTGGTGCGCCTGTCGTGGAACGACCCGGTGCAGATCAAGCGCGTCATGGACGCCGGGGCCCACGGGGTCATCGTGCCCATGGTCAACAGCGCCGAGCAGGCCCGGGCCGCCGTGGCCGCCGTGCGCTACCCCGCCCGGGGCACGCGCGGGGTGGGCCTGGCCCGGGCCCAGGGCTACGGCACCCGCTTTGCCCAGTACAAGGACTGGCTGGAGGACAACGCCACGGTCATTGTCCAGGTGGAGCACATCGAGGCCGTGCGCAACCTGGAGGAGATCCTGGCCGTGGACGGGGTGGACGGCTTCATCGTCGGCCCCTACGACCTGTCGGGCTCCCTGGGCCTGCCCGGTGCCTTCGACCACCCCGACATGCTCGCCGCCATGGCGCGCATCCGCGAGGTGGCCGCCGCCGTGGGCGCGCGCTCGGGCATCCACGTCATCGAGCCCAACCCCGAAGAACTGACCATGCGCCTGGGCCAGGGCTACACCTTCGTGGCCTACAGCCTGGACGTGCGCATGCTCGACGTGGCCAGCCGCGCCGGGCTGGCCGCCGCCCGCAAAGGATAAGCCCCCATGAACATCATCGCCGTCATCCCCGCCCGCATGGGCTCCTCGCGCTTTCCCGGCAAGCCCCTGGCGCCCATCGCGGGCATCCCCATGATCGGCCACGTCTGGAAGCGCACGGCCCTGGCCCTGGGCCAGGACAAGACCTGGGTCGCCACCTGCGACCGCGAGATTTTCGACTACATCGAGTCCGTGGGCGGGCGCGCGGTGATGACCGCCGACACCCACGAACGCTGCACCGACCGCACCGCCGAGGCCATGCTCAAGATCGAGGCCAGCACCGGGCGCGCCGACGTGGTGGTCATGGTCCAGGGCGACGAGCCCCTGGTGACCCCGGAGATGATCCGCCAGGCCGTAGCGCCCTTCGAGGCCGACCCCTCGGTGCAGGTGGTCAACCTCATGGGCGACCTGGCCAGCCGCGAGGAGCACGACGACCCCAACGAGGTCAAGGTGGTGGTGGACCTGGCGGGCAACGCCCTGTACTTCTCGCGCGAGCCCATCCCCTCGTGGAAGAAGGGCGCCAAGAGCCTGCCCATGTACAAGCAGGTCTGCATCATCCCCTTCCGGCGCGACTTCCTGCTGACCTTCAACCAGCTGGCGCCCACGCCCCTGGAGGAGGCCGAGTCCGTGGATATGCTGCGCCTGCTGGAGCACGGGCACAAGGTGCGCATGATCCACACCACGGGCCGCAACATCGGGGTGGACACCGCCCGCGACCTGGCCGTGGCCGAGGCGCTCATGGCCGGGGACGCCATCTTCCCCGGCTACGCCCAGGACCTGCGCCGCTAGAGGACTGCCACCCATGAGCGAACTGGCCGTTGTTTTCGGAGGCTCGGGCTTCCTGGGCAGCCACGTCTGCGACGAGCTGACCCGGGCCGGATACCGCGTGCGCGTGTGCGACCTCACGCCCTCGCCCTTCCTGCAACCCGGGCAGGAAATGATCCCCTGCGACATCCTGGACCGCGAGGCCGTGGCCCGGGCCGTGGACGGCGCCGACCACGTCTACAACTTCGCCGGGCTGGCCGACATCGACGAGGCGCGCGACAACCCCATCCGCACCCTTGAGCTCAACGTCATGGGCAACGCCCATATCCTGGAGGCCTGCCGGGCCGCCGGGGTGCGGCGCTACGTGTTCGCCAGCACGGTCTACGTCTATTCCGAAAAGGGCTCGTTCTACCGCGCCAGCAAGCAGGCCTCCGAGCGCGTCATCGAGGCCTACCGCGAGCGCTACGGCGTGGAGTACACCATCCTGCGCTACGGCTCGCTCTATGGCCGCCGGGCCGACATGCGCAACGGCATCTACCGCATCCTGCACTCGGCCCTGACCCAGGGCCACGTGACCTACTCGGGCACCGGCGAGGAGCAGCGCGAGTACATCCACGTGCGCGACGCCGCGCGCCTGTCGGTGCGCATCCTGGACGCCCAGTACGCCAACCAGCACGTCATCCTCACCGGGCCCTACCCCTACAAGGTCCGCGACCTGATGGACATGGTGCGCGAGATCATGGGCAACCGGCCCGACATCCGCTTCCTGAACAAGCCCCTGGGCGGGCACTACAAGATCACGCCCTACGCCTTTTTGCCGCGCCTGGGTACCAAGCTGGTGGGCGAATCGTACACCGACATGGGCCAGGGCCTGCTCGACTGCCTGGCCGAGATGCACGAAACCCTGACCAGCGAAGACGCCACGGGCAAAGACGACTGAGCACACCCCGCACGGGACACACCAGCACGCACCCCTTCGCCGCCGGGCCCGCCCGGCGCACATGGAGCCAGACCGCAATGCGCATCCCGTTCATCGATCTCAAGCAGCAGTTCCACCGCCTGGAGCCGGAAATCCGCCGCCGCATGGACGCGGTGCTGGCCCACGGGCAGTTCATCCTCGGCCCGGAAGTGGACGAGCTGGAGCGTGAGCTGGCCGCCTTCACCGGCGTGCGCCACGCCATCGGCTGCTCCAGCGGCACCGACGCGCTGCTGCTGGCGCTCATGGCCCACGGCGTGGGCCCCGGCGACGCCATCTTCCTGCCGCCCTTCACCTTCGTGGCCACCGCCGAGGTCGTGGCCCTGCTGGGCGCCACCCCGGTCTTCGTGGACGTGGACCCCGAAACCTTCAACATCGACCCCGAGGCCCTGCGCCTGGCCCTGCGCGCCCTGGACATGGGCGACCCCGGCAAGTACCCCCTGCCCGCGGGCGTAGGCAGGCTGACTCCCCGGGGCGTCATCCCCGTGGACATCTTCGGCCTGTCCGCCGACTACGCGGCCATCCAGAGCCTGGCCGACAAGCACGGGCTGTTCGTGCTCCAGGACGCGGCCCAGAGCTTCGGCGGGCTTTACCACGGCAAGCGCTGCGGGGCCATGGGCCATGTGGGCGCCACGAGCTTCTTCCCGGCCAAGCCCCTGGGCTGCTACGGCGACGGCGGCGCGGTGTTCACCGACGACGACGAGCTGGCCGCGCTGATGCGCTCGCTGCTCTTCCACGGCAAGGGCGGCCACAAGTACGACAACGACCGCATCGGCATCAACGGCCGCCTGGACACCCTGCAGGCCGCCATCCTGCTGCCCAAGCTGGCCATCTTCACCGAAGAGCTGGACGCCCGCCAGCGCGTGGCCGAGCGCTACACCGAACTGCTCGCGCCCGTGCCGGGGCTGACCCTGCAAGCCATCCCCCAGGGCTGCCGCAGCGCCTGGGCCCAGTTCTCCTTCCTGCACGAGCGGCGCGACGCCATCCAGCAGGCCCTGCACGCGGCGGGCATCCCCACGGCGGTGTACTATCCCAAGCCCCTGCACATGCAGAAGGCCTTCGCCAACCTGGGCTACCGGCCCGAGGACATGCCCGTATCCCTGGACCTGTCGCGGCGCATCATGAGCCTGCCCATGCACCCCTACCTGGACGACGCGCTCATCGCGGAGATCAGCGCCGCCGTGGCCGGGGCGGCCTCGTAGGCCGGGGCGCGGGCGCCATGCAAAACGCCGGTCCCCAGGCAGGCGCCCCCGGGCGCCACGGTCTGCGGGACCGGCTCGCGCTTTTGGCCGTGCTGGCGGCGGCCTACCTGGCCGGGCTGTATCCGCGCCTGCTGGAGCTGCCCCTGTGGGCCCACCCGCTGCTGGCCGTGGACGGCGAGCCGCTCATGGCCACCCACGACGCCTACGCCTGGCTGGCCGGGGTGCGCGGCCTGGGCACCGGCGCGGGCTCGGCCATGGCCGGGCTCATCGCCGGGGCGGCGGGGCTTTTCGGCGTGACCCCGGGGCAGGCCGCGTTCTGGATTCCGGCCCTGGCCGCGCCGCTGGTGGGCGTGGCCGCCGCGCTGTGGGCGCGGACCCTGGCCGGACCCGCCGCCGCCCTGGGCGCGGGCATGCTGGCCGCCACGGCCCCGGGGTTCCTGCAACGCACCCGCCTGGGGTTTTGCGACACCGACATCGCCACCCTGCTCTTTCCCCTGGTCCAGTGCTGGCTGCTGGCCCACTGGCTGGACCCCTGGCTGCGCCGCCCGGGAGCGCGCGGGACGGACGCGCCCCAGGGCCAGCCGGGCCCGCTGCTGCCCCTGCTGGCCGGGCTGGCCATGGCCCTGGGCGGCGGGCAGTGGCATGCGCGCATCGCCGACTACGGCGCCGGGGCCCTGTGGCTGGCGGCGGGGCTGGCCCTGCTGGCCGCGCGGCCCGGGGCGCGGCCCCGGCTGCTGGCCGGGCTGGGCCTGTGCGGGCTGGCGGCCTTTGGCGGCGTCCCGGGGCTGGTGGCGGCCCTGGCCCTGGCCGGGCTGCTGCACGCGGGCAAGGACGCCGCCCTGCCCGCGCCCTGGCGGCCCCTGGCGGCGGCGGCCCTGCTGGGGCTGGCCCTGGCCTGCACGCCGCAGCTCCCGGGGCTGGCCAAGCGCGTCACCACCCTGGCCACCACCTACGCCCGGCCCCAGGTGGAGCCGCGCGCCCCGCGCGAGGCCGTGGCGGACACCGCCCTGTACCCCGGCGTGACCCAAAGCGTCATCGAGGCCCGCGCCGAACCCCTGGACTCGGCCATGGCCAAGCTCTCGCCCCGGGCCTGGGCGTCCTGGGCGGGGCTGGCGGGCTTCGCCGTGGTGGCGGCGCTGCGCCCGGTGGCGCTGCTGCTGGCGCCCCTGGCGCTGGTGGTCTTTTTCGGCGCGACCCTGGGCACGCGGGTGACCATGTTCGGCGGGCCCGCCGTGGCCCTGGGGCTGGCCGTGCCCCTGGCCTGGGGCCTGCGGCGGCTCACGCGCGGGCGGCCCTGGGGCGGCGCGGCGCAGCTGGCGGCCCAGGCCCTGCTGGCCGGGGCCCTGCTCGTGCCCGCGTACCAGGCGGCCCAGGCCCTGCGCCCGGCCCCGGTGCTCACCGTGCAGCACGCCCGGGCCCTGAAGGCCCTGGGCGCCCAGGCCGAGCCCGGGGCCGGCCTGTGGACGTGGTGGGACTGGGGCTACGCCGCGCAATACTACGCGGGCCTGCCGACCTTCGCCGACGGCGCGCGCCACGGCGGGCAGGTCCTCTACCCCCTGGCCCTGGCCATGACCACCCCCGTGCCCCGCCAGGCGCGGCAGATGATGCAATACGCCGCCCTGCGCGGCTACCGCCCCTGGGAGACCTTCGACCGGCGCCCCGCCGCCGAGGTCCGCGAATTCATCGCCAGCCTGGGCAGCGCGCGCTACGACCTGCGCGAGGCCCCGCCCCAGTATCTGCTGACCACCTGGGAAGCCCTGCGCCTGGCCCACTGGATCACCTACTACGGCACCTGGGACGTGACCGCAGGCCAGGGCGTGCACGGCAGCCACACCCTGCTGGGGCGCTTCGCCCTGGACGGCGAGGCGGGCATGCTGCTGCCCGGGGAGGACGCGCCCATCCCGCTGCACAGCGCCGAGGAGCTCACGGCCACCGGGCGCACCCTGCGCACCTACGACCGCGGCCACGGGCCCCGGCTGCTCATCAACCGCCCGGCGGGCCAGGCCGTGCTGCTCGACGACCTGACCTACAACGGGATGCTGGTGCGGCTTTTGCTGTGCGCGCCCGACGACCCGGAGATCGCCGAGCATTTCAGGCTGGTGTACGAGGGGTTCCCCCTGGTGCGCATCTGGCAGGCCAGGCGGGAGGAGGCCCCCCAGCCCCCGCAGGAGGGCGGGCCCGGGCCCGGCGGGGCGGACGGCCCCGGCTAGTGCCGCGCCCGCCAAAGGCGGGCCTGGCCATGCACCACGGAACAGCGCGGAACAAAACGGCCTAAGATCTCAAAAAACCTGAATTCATTTGGGGACGCGGCACTGGCTGCCGCATTGCGGCAGGCCGCCCCGCACTGGCGCACCGCCGCATTGCCCCCCAACAAAAAATCCAACACCGCGCGTCCGTCTCGCTACGCGTCGGCCTTGGATTTTTTTGAGCACTGCGCCAGCCCGCCCGGCAGCAACGGCCCGGGAAGAGGCCTCGCCCGGCAGCGGCTAGGGCTCGCCCTGCTGGAAGTGGCGCTCGATGACGGCGGCGTCGCCCTGGCCCGACGCGGCGCCCAGGGTCTTGGACTCGCCGTGGCAGACGAAGCCCCCGCCCGAATGGTTCACGTAGCCCGCCGAAAGCACCGTGGAATACGGCATCTGCTCGCGCAGCTCGCCGTGCTCGATGCGGTCGGGAAACAGCACGGGGATGGCCCGCCCGGAAAAATCCTCGAAAATGATGTACTTCATCGCGGCACCTCGCGCCGGGTCTTGGGGTTCGCGCCGCCATGGGCGGACCCGCATCCTATATCGGCTTCGGCCCCCGATGTAAACGCCGCCGACCCGGCGGCGCGGCCCGGCGCATCGCCACACGGCCATGCAACCTCGCTGTTGTAGCGCCGTAGTCCCGAAAATGTGCTACTGCCGTGCGGCCAATTCCCCGGCAGGTTCCCACGCACAAAACCGCCCGGCATCGCCAGCGCTCCGCCGATCCGCCTTCAAGACCGTCACAATTCCATGGCGCCGTGCGCATCGTCTTCAACTACCGCATCCTGCATTGCCAGACAGTAAAATATGTCTTGCGCAAGATGTCTTCCGTGTGTATATATTCTTTCAAATTTCCCTTCGTATTTTTCAGCAGTCGCCATGCAGCCTGCGGGCATGGCGCATCCACAGCGACAAAAGAACGCCACCCATGAAGGAGTACACGCAATGGACGACCATCTGAAAGAAGCCCTTGAGATCGTCAAGGCCCAGGCCAGCGTCAGGACCATGACCGAGGACGAGATCACGTCCATGGTCCGCAAGCTCGCGGCGGGCATCCGGAGCATCGCCGAAGGCGAGCTGGGCGCCGAGCCCGCAGACACGACGCAGGACCCCCGCAAGGCCATCCGCGAGAAGTCCATCATCAACCTCGAAGACGGCAAGGCCTACAAGATCCTGACCAAGAAGAACCTGGCCAAGTTCGGCCTGACGCCCGACGAATACCGCGAGAAATGGGGCTACAAGAAGGGCACCCCGCTCATCTGCAAGAGCCTGCAGCGCGAGCGGCGCAAGAAGATGAAGGAAATGGAGCTGTGGACCAAGCGCTCCAAGGCCCGCAAGAAGAAATGACCCGCCTGGCGCCCCGGGCCCGCCAGCGGGCCCGGGGCGGCCTGCCTGCCCGCCCCGCAACGGCGGCCTGCGGCGGGCCAAAAAAATCCAGGCCTCGCGGCGGCCCTGCTCCGCGTCGGCCTGGATTTTTTTCGCGCCGTCAGTCCACCCTTCCTGAACGGCCAACAGAAGGGCTTCTCCCGCCAGCCCGCTACGCCCCCTGCTCCCGGAACCAGCGGTATGTCGCCGCAATGCCCTCGCGCAGCCCGATGCGCGGCCGCCAGCCCAGGGCCGTGAGCCGCGACACGTCCAGCAGCTTGCGCGGGGTGCCGTCGGGCCGCGAGGGGTCGAACACGATGCGCCCCTGGTAGCCCACCTCCCGGGCCACCATCTCCGCCAGCTCGGCGATGCTCACATCCTGCCCCGTGCCCACGTTGACGATCTCCTCGGCGTCGTATTCGCGCATCAGGTGCAGGCAGGCCGAGGCCAGGTCGTCCACATGCAGGAACTCGCGCCGGGGCGTGCCCGAGCCCCAGACCGTGACCTCCGGCTGCCCGGCGGCCTTGGCCGCGTGGAAGCGGCCCATGAGCGCAGGCAGCACATGGGAGGATTCGGCGTCGAAGTTGTCGCCCGGGCCGTAGAGGTTGGTGGGCATGAGGCTGATGGCCGAAAAGCCGTACTGCCTGCGGTAGGCCTGGCACATCTTGATGCCCGCGATCTTGGCCACGGCGTACCACTGGTTGGTGGGCTCCAGGGCCCCGGAGAGCAGGTACTCCTCGCGCAGGGGCTGGGGCGCGAACTTGGGGTAGATGCACGACGAGCCCAGGAACAGCAGCTTCTCCACCCCGGCCTTCCAGGCGGCGTGGATGACGTTGGTCTGGATGACCAGGTTGTCGCGGATGAACTCGGCGGGATACACGTCGTTGGCGTGGATGCCGCCCACCCGGGCGGCGGCCAGGAAAACATACTGCGGCCGCTCGGCCTCGAACAGGGCGGCCACGGCGGCCTGGTCCGTCAGGTCGCACTGGGCGCGGGTGCGGGTGAGCACGCCGGTGTGCCCTTCGGCCCCGAGGGCCCGCACGATGGCCGAGCCCACGAGCCCCCGGTGTCCGGCGACGAATATTCTGGAATCCTTCTGCATCATGGCCTCGCTGGTTGTGGTGCGCCGGGGCATCCTAGCCCCTTTTGCCCCCGGAGGGAACCACCGCGCCCCGGGGCTTCCCGGGGCTTTCCCCGGGTCCGCGAAGCGGATATACTCGCAGAATGCCCACCCCGCACGGCCCGGCCCCCGGCCCCGACTCCAGCCCCGAGGCGCGCGTGCGCGCCGGGGCGCACGTGGAATACCTCAAGATCGGCGAGTGCATCCTCTCGCGCCGCCCGGTGCTGGTGACCACGGTGCTCGGCTCCTGCGTGGCCGTGACCTTCCACCATCCGCCCACGGCCACCGGGGCCATCTGCCACGCCATGCTGCCCGCCGGAGGCCGAACGGCCCCGGGCCAGGGCAGCCCCTGCCGCTTCGTGGACGCGGCCATCACGGCCATCCTGGAACGCCTGGACGCCCTGGGCGTGCCGCGCGGCGAGCTGGTGACCCGGCTCTTCGGCGGCGGGTTCACCATCCAGCCCGAACGCAAGGGCCATGTGCGCGATGTGGTGGATGTGGGCGGCAAGAACGTGGAGACCGCGCGGCGCGAGCTGGCCCGCCACGGGCTGGCCCCGGCACAGGAAAAGGTGCTGGGCGACCGGGGACGCAAGCTCTTCTTCCACACCGGCAGCGGCGAGGTCTGGGTGCGCTTCGTGGACGAGCAGCCCCCGGCGGCGGTCCACCGCGAGCCCTGAGCCCCGGCGGCGCGGGCTCAGGCCGTCCCGTCCGCCCCGGGCGCGCCCCCGGCCCCCGGCCCCACTTTTTCCATGCCGAGGAAGAACAGCAGCAGCGCGGGCGTGACGAACACGGTGAACACCGTGGAGAACGCCAGGCCCGAGAGGATCACCGCGCCCAGGCCCGAATACAGCTCCGAGCCCGGCCCAGGCAGCACCGCCAGGGGCAGCATGCCGAAGATGGAGGTCAGCGCGCTCATGTAGATGGGCCGCAGCCGGGTGCGCACGGAATCCAGCACGGCCTCCTTGTGGGCCATGCCGCCCTCACGGATGTTGTTCAGCGACTGGTGGACGATGAGGATGGCGTTGTTGACCACCACGCCGATGAGGATGACGAAGCCCAGCATGGTCAGCACGTCCAGGGGCCGCAGCACGAACAGGTTCTGCACGCGCAGGCCGATGAATCCGCCCGCCGCCGCCAGAGGCACGGTGAACAGGATGACCAGCGGGTAGATGAAGTTGCCGAACAGCGCGGACATCAGCAGATAGATGATGACCACCGCCAGCACGAAGTTCCATTGCAGGGTTTCCCGTGTCTCCTGGAGCTTGTCCGCCGCGCCGGACAGGCGCACGTCGATGCCCGGCAGCGCCCCCTGCTCGCGCAGCTGCGGGATGAGCCCGCCCTCGATGGTCTCCATGGCCTGCTCCAGGGGCAGGGTCTCGGGCGGGGTGACCTGCAGGGTGAAGGTCCGGCGGCGCTCCAGGTGCCTGATCTCGTTGATGCCCGTGGTGCGCGTCAGCTCCGCCAGGGAGGAGATGGGCACCAGCCCGCCGCCTGGGGTGGACAGCAGGGTGGCGTAGAGATCCTCGGGGGTGGCCACGCGCTGGGCCGAGGCCTTGAGCACCAGGTCGATGGAGGGCACGCCCTCCTCCTTGAAGTCGCCGATCTTGCGCCCGTCCATGAGCACGTCGGCGGACAGGCCGAGGTCCTCGGCGGTCAGCCCGGCGGCGCGCAGCCTGTCGCGCACCGGGGTCAGGCGCACCTCGGGGAAGGTCATCTCGAAGGACGGCACGGGACGCACCTGGGCCCCGGCGATGGCCTGGGGGATGGCCAGGAACAGCGTCTGGGCCGCTCCGGCCAGGGTTTCCAGGTCCGCCCCCGCCAGGTCCACATCGATGGTCCGGTCGCCGCCCAGGCGGTTCTGGAAGATGCCCGCCTGGAAGGCGAAGCCGTAGACCCCGGGGATGGAATTGGAAATGCCCATGACCGGCCCGAGCAGCTCCTTGGCGCGCTGCTCCTCGGTGGACACCAGCCCGAAGATGTTGAACCCGGGCGCGCCCACGTAGAACAGGTCGCGCACCCCGGGCAGCCCGCCGGGGCCCTGCTCGCGGCCGATGAACGGCTCCGCGCCCTTGAATATCAGCTCGCCCGCGCGCTCGCGCTCCTGCACCGACTGGCCCGGCGGCGGAATGAGCACCGAAAGGATGAAGTTGCGGTTGCCCTGGGGCAGGTACTCCATCTTGGGCAGGAAGAGCACCGTGGCGCCCACGGCGAAGCCCGTGAGCAGCACGATGGTCGCCAGCCGCGTGGCCCAGGTGCGCAGGCAGGCCTCCACCAGGGCCATGACGGCCCCGGCAAAGGCGCGGCCCACGGCCTTGAGGGGCCGCAGGGCGCGCAGCTCGAACCCGGCGACCTCGCCGTCGCCCGCCGCCGCCGCGCGGCGCTCGCGCCGGGCCTGGGCAAAGCCGAAGAGCTTGGCCGCCAGCATGGGGATCACCGACACGGACACGAACAGCGACAGGGCCACCGAACAGGTCACGGCGATGGCGATGTCCTTGAAAAGCTGCCCGGCTTCCTCCTGGGTGAAGACCACGGGCAGGAACACGGCCACCGTGGTCAGCGTCGAGGCCAGCACCGCGCCCCAGACCTCGCGCGCTCCGTCGTAGGCCGCGCGCGCCGGGCTTTTGCGCAGCTGCCTGCGGTGGCGGTCGATGTTCTCCAGTACGACGATGGCGTTGTCCACCAGCATGCCCACGGCAAAGGAGATGCCCGCCAGGGAGACCACGTTCAGGTTGCGGCCCATGGCGCTCATCATGATGAACGAGCCGATGACGCTGATGGGAATGGCCACGGCCACGATGACCGTGGAGGAGAAGCTGCGCAAAAACAGCAGCAAAACGACCACCGCCAGCACGCCGCCGATGACGATGTTCTGGCGCACCAGGGCGATGGCGCCCTCGATGTAGGGCCGCTGGTCGTAGGCCCAGTCCATGCGGATGCCGTGGTCCTTGAGCTTGCCCTGGTTCAGTTCCTGGACCACCTCCCACACGGCGTTGGTCATGTCCAGGATGTTGGCGTCGGGGTCGGGGTTCACGCCCACGCCCAGGCCCGGCTCGCCGTTGTGCATCATGGCCACGGAGGTCTTCTCGAAGCCGAACTCGGCGTGGCCCACGTCGGCCAGGCGCACCCGGCGCTGGCCGTCGGAGAGCAACACCACGGCCTCGATGTCCCCGGGGTTGCGGAACTCGCCCGTGGAGCGGATGCGGTACTCGTGGCGGCCCAGGTCCATGTTCCCGGCGGAGACGTTGACGTTCTCGGCCCGCAGGGCGGCCATCACGGCGGGGATGGTCAGCCCGTGGGCGGCCAGGCGCGCCGGGTCCACCACCACGTGCATCTCGCGCTCGGTGCCGCCGCCCACGAACAGGTCGGCCACGCCGGGCACGCGCTCCAGGTACTGGCGCACCTCGTTCTCGAAAAACGTGCGGTAGCTGGCGATGGGCCGGTCGTTGCCCTCGTTGGCCTTGAGCACGACCCAGATCACCGGCGAGGCCGCCGAGCCCGTGGCGGTGATCACGGGCTTGTCTGCCGTGCCGGGGTACGAGGCCACCTCGTTCAACTTGTTGGACACGCGCAGCAGCGCGTCGTCCACGTCGGTGCCGATGGTAAAACGCAGGGTGATCTCGCCCTGACCGTTTTGCGAGCTGCTTTCCATCTCCGTGAGCCCGGTCAGGCCCTTGAGCACGTCCTCCTGCTCCTCGACGATGTCGCGCTCGATCTCGTAGGGCGTGGCGCCGGACCAGGTGGTGGTGACGGTGATTTCC
This sequence comes from Desulfocurvus vexinensis DSM 17965, assembly GCF_000519125.1. Lineage (NCBI taxonomy): Bacteria > Pseudomonadati > Thermodesulfobacteriota > Desulfovibrionia > Desulfovibrionales > Desulfovibrionaceae > Desulfocurvus > Desulfocurvus vexinensis. The sequence goes on along the minus strand of NZ_JAEX01000011.1, from coordinate 6,220 downwards.
GGCTCGGTGACCGTGGGCGTCAGCTGGTAGGGCATGCCCGACAGGCCGATGAGCCCGAAGAGCACGACCAGGATGATGCCCACGATGACCGACACGGGCCGCTGGATGGAAGACTGGATGAAGTCCATTGGCTCTCTCCCCCGCCTGCCCGGGCGGGGCTGACTACGGTGAATCCGGGACTGGCAGGCCGCTCAGGACGGCGCTGCACCGCGGCGGCGCGAAGCTCCTGCCCCGCCGCCCGGCTGCGGCCTTCCCTGCGCCCCGGCCCGGCAGCGCCGGGCAGCCCGCGAAAAGACGTGCCGCGACGGCCTGCTAGTTGCCGCCCTCGGTGCGCACGGGGGCGCCGGGGTACAGGCGCTCCTTGCCCTTGACCACCACGGGCATCCCCCCGGCCAGCCCGGGGCCGTTGACCCAGGCCCACAGCCCCTCGTAGGCCACCACCTGCACCGGCACCAGCTGCGCCGCGCCGTCCTCGGGCACGAAAACCACGGTCTGCCCGCGCATGAGCGCCACGGCGTCGCGCGGCACGCGCACGGCGTTGACCTCCTGGCCTGCGGGCAGGTGCGCCACGGCCTGCATCCCGTCGGCCAGCCCCGGCGCCCCGGAGAAGCGCAGCTTCACCGGGAAGGTCCGGGTGGCCACGTCGCCCCGGGGGATCACGGCATGGACCCGGCCCTCCAGACGCCGGCCCGACACCGTGGCCTCCACGGCCTGGCCCGGAGCCACGAAAGGCAGAATGTCCTGCGGCACGGAGACGACCACGTCCACGGCGTCGTCGCGGCCCACGAGGGCCACCGTGGCGCCTGCGGCCAGCCACTGGCCGCGCTCCACGCCGCGCTCGAGCACGACCCCGGAAAAGGGCGCGGGCACGCGGGCCTTGGTCAGCTCCAGGCGCAGGCGCTCGGCCTCGGCCCGCTGGGCCGCCGCCCTGGCCTCCAGCTCGCGCACGGTGAAGCGCGCCTCGTCGAAGTCCTGCTCGGCGATGGACCGGCTGCGCATGAGCTCCGTGCGCCGCGCCAGCTCCAGGCGCGCCAGCTCCAGCGAGGCCTCGGCCCCGGCCAGCCCGGCCTCGGCAGCGGCCAACCCCTTTTCCAGCAGCGCGGTGTCCAGGCGCACCAGGGCCTGCCCGGCGCGCACGCGCCCGCCTTCCTCGAAATTCACGGCCAGCACCAGCCCCCCGACCTCGGTGGCCACGCCGGACACCTCGGGGAACTCCACGCTGCCCACGAAATCCGCCCGGGGCACGGCCACGCCGTCCTCGGTCTGCCCGACGACGACCAGGGTGGCCGGAGGGCCCTGGGCCGCCCCGTCCTCGGCCCGGGCGCCCGCCGCCAGGAACAACACAAAAACCAGCATCAGCCCTGCCGTGATGCCCTTCATGAAACCCTCCGCCCCCCGGGGGGCCAGCGTTGGCTTGGCTACCGCTTGTCGCGCAGATAGCACACGTGGGTGTACAGGCGGTTGAGCAGGGAAAGCAACTGCTCCTGCTCCTGGGCCGTCAGGCACGAGAACGCCTGCTCGCTCTCCTTGGCGAAGATGGGCATGAGCTTGTCCTTGAGCCTGCGCCCTTCCTCGGTCAGGTAGATGCGGTAGGTGCGCCTGTCGTTGGCGTCACGCTCGCGGTACACGATGCCCTTGCCTTCCAGCACGTCGATCATCCGGGTGATGTTGGCCGTGTCCTTGAAGGAGCATTCGGCAAGCTCTTTCTGGGAGCGGCCCTCCTGCTCCCACAGCCGGCACAACAGCGCCCACTGTTCGGAGGTCACGTCCATGCCCGCCATGCGGAAGCTGCGGCGCAACTCGAACTTCATGGCCTTGCCCGTCCGGTAGATGGCATACCCGGCGGAATCGTCGAGGGAGAAGAGACTGTCGCTCATGGCACTACCTGCGTACGAATTATTGCTGTGCACGCTATATCCCAAGTGGGCCGGGGTCAACGGGAAAACCTGTTTGAAACACAGGCTCCCGCGGGTCCGGACCGCTTGGCGCTGGGCGGAACCGGTCGCTATGCGTTTGCCTATTTGCCCACCCGGCCACCCGGGGCCCGCCCCCGGGCGCCGGGGCCCGAAACGCGCAGGGGAGCCCGGCATGCACCGGGCTCCCCATGACACTGCTGCGCGGCCCCGCAAAAAAGGGCCAGCAAACGACGGCTAGTTCTTCTTGCCGCGGCGCTCCCACAGCTTCATCTCGCCCATCTTCTTGCGGCGCTCACGGGCCAGGCTCTTGCAGACCAGGGAGGTCTTCTTGGGGTAGCCCCACTTCTCCTTGTAGTCGGCGGGAGCCAGGTCGTGGGTGGCCAGGTGCCGCTTGGTCAGCACCTTGAAGCTCTTGCCGCACTCCAGGCAGACGATGCTCTTCTCGCGGATGGCCTTTTTCGGGTCCACGGCGGGGGATTCGCAGTCCGCGTCCACCACGTCGTCGCTGATGTTGGCGATGCCGTGGGCCAGCTTCTGGACCATGGAGATGATCTCCTCCTCGGTCATCGTACGCACACTGGCCTGGGCCTTCACTATCTCAAGCGCTTCTTTCAAGTAGTCGTCCATGTTGTTCCTCCAGAATGGGTGTGTGCGAACTCTATAGCCGACGAATCGTGAGCATGCAATCTGTTTTTTCGAGGGCGCGTGTAATCCCCTAGGCATTCCAGGGTATTTGCGCAACATCCTGCACAACTCGCCCCTCGCGGCCCGGGGGCCGGGCCGCAACCCCGGCTGTAACATGCCGCCGGAGCGCCCCATTCTGCGCGCTGCGCGTGCCGCACGCAGGCAGTGCATCGCGCGGCGGGAAACACGCTTCAAACACTGGCACTGCAACGCCCGGTTCCCGCAAATACGGGTGAATTCGGATTGAGAAAAAAAGAACACTCTCGCACCACAGTCCCGCCAGCCTCCCGCGCCCGCGGCATACAGAAACAATTGCATACGCAATGACGGCAGCGATGTATTCCCCTCGCGCAGCCAGGGGTACCCGTACGCCCCCGGGCCCCCGACGCGCAGCCCTGAGCCCGGGCCAACCTCCCCCTTGCGCGCCCCGGGGTCTCGGAGCGCGCGCCCCCAGTACGCAGCCCGCCCCGCCCGGCGGCGCACCCGCGAGCCGTCCGCACAAGACCCGCGCCCAAAAACAGCGCGCCCCCGAAGGGGCGCGCCAGGGCCGCCAGGGGCCGCGCAAAGCCGGGCCCCCGCCCGGCCTCAGCCCGCGCCGCGCAGCCCCGCCGCCCGCAGGATCGTCGCCAGCCCCAGCCGCTCGGCCACCACGTCCGCCAGCCGGTCCAGGGCCGGTTCCACATCGTAGGGCGCCACCACCCGGCCCACGGGCGCGAGCCCCGCCCGGCGCCGCAGCCCGTCCACGAACTCCCGCCGAAAGGCATCGGCGTCGAACAACCCGTGCAGGTAGCTGCCCCAGACCAGCCCGCCCGGCGCCCCGTAGCCGATGGCCGCCCCGTCGGCGCGCTCCACGCACACCCCGGCCCCGCCCCCCGGCACCGCCACCGTGCGCCCGTGATGGATCTCGTAGCCCGCCAGCTCCTGCCCCGTGGGCACATGCCGCGCCCGGGCGCGCACCAGGGTCTTCTCGCCCGCCAGCTCCGTGTCCACCCCCAGCAGCCCCAGGCCCGCGCGCACGCCGCCGCCCTCCAGCCCCAGCGGATCGGCCACCGTACGCCCCAGCATCTGCAACCCGCCGCACAGGCCCACGATCTCCGTGCGGCCCCCGGCGGCCAGCTCCGTCAGCTCCGCCCCCAGGCCCGAGGCCCGCAGCCAGTCCAGGTCCGCCACCGTGTTGCGGCTGCCCGGCAGCACCACCGCGTGCGGCCGCCCCAGCTCCCCGGCCCGCCGCGCCACGCGGAGCAAAACATCCGGTTCCCCGGCCAGGGCGTCCAGGTCCGTGAAGTTCGACACGTGCGGCAGGTCCACGCAGACCACCTCCACCTCGCGCCCGGGCCCGGGCCGCCCGTCCAGCGCCCCGCTCTTGAAGGACACCGAGTCCTCCTCCGGCAGCCCCAGGTCGTGCAGAAACGGCACCACCCCCGCGAACGGCACCCCCGTGCGCGCCGTGATCGCCTCCAGCGCCGGGGCCAGCAGGCTCTCGTCGCCCCGGAAGCGGTTGACGACGAACCCCGCCACCAGCGCCCGCTCCCATTCGGCCAGCAGCTCCATCGTCCCCGTGAAAGCCGCGAACACCCCGCCGCGGTCGATGTCCCCCGCCAGCAGCACCCGCGCCCGCGCATGCCCGGCCATGGCCATGTTCACCATGTCGTGGGCCCGCAGGTTGATTTCCGCCGGGCTGCCCGCGCCTTCGAGCACCATCACCTCGTGCTCCGCCGCCAGCGCGTCATACGCCGCCCTGGCCCGCGCAAAGGCCTCGGGCTTGTAGCGCACGTACTCGCCCACGCGCATCGTGCCCACCGGACGGCCCAGCACGATGACCTGCGAACCCATGTCGCTCACCGGCTTGAGCAGCACCGGGTTCATGCGCACGTCGGGCTCCAGGCGGCAGGCCTGGGCCTGGGTCGCCTGCGCCCGGCCCATCTCGCCGCCGTCGCGGGTCACGAACGAATTGAGCGACATGTTCTGGGCCTTGAACGGCGCCACCGCGTAGCCCTCGCGCAGCAGGATGCGGCACAAGGCCGCCGCCAGCACGCTCTTGCCCGCGTTGGACGAACAGCCCTGGACCATCAGCGCGGGCGTGCGCCGCCGCAACACCGCCGGGGCCGGGGCACCCAGCTCGCGCCCCAGGGCGCGCACCAGCCGCGCGTTCTCCCCCTCCCCGCGCACCGCCACCCGGAAATACCGCCCGTCCAGCCCCTCGAAATTGGCGCACACGCGCACCGCCACCCGCGCCCCCGCCAGCAGCCGCGCGGCCAGGGCCGCCGCGTCCGCCCCCGCTCCCTCCAAACGGCAGAGCAGGAAATTCGCCTCGCCCGGCAGCACCGTCAGCCCCGGCAGCGCCCCCAGCGCCCCGGCCAGCGCCGCCCGCAGCCGCGCCGTCTCCGCCACCGTGCGCGCCGCGTACTCCCCGTCCGCCAGCGCGCGCAGCCCCACAGCCTGGGCCAGCCCGTTCACCGACCACGGCGGCACCTGGGCGCGCCACGCCGCCGCAACCCCCGGCGCCGCGAAGCCCAGCCCCAGCCGCAGCCCCGGCAGCCCGTAGAACTTGGTCATGGACCACAAAACCACCACGTTCCCCGGCCGCGCCCCGGCCAGCCGCCCCAGCCCGGGCACGAAATCCGCGAACGCCTCGTCCACCACCACCCAGGCCGCCGGAAACTCCTGCGCCAGCGCGCACACCGCCCCGGGGTCCACCGTACGGCCCGTGGGGTTGTTCGGCTGGCCCAGGAACAGCGCCGCCCCCGGCCCATGCTCCCGCAGCCACGCCGCCGCGCGCTCCAGGTCCGGCGCGAACTCCCGCGCCGCGTCCAGCCCCAGGGCGTCCACCGCCAGCCCCGCCAGCTCGCAGGCCCGGCGGTAGTCGCCATACGCCGGAGCAGGCACCAGCGCCCGCGTCAGCCCCAGCGCCCGGGGCAACGCATACAACAGCTCCGTGGAGCCGTTGCCCGCCACCACCTCGCCCGCCGCACAGCCGAACCGCTGCGCCGCCGCCGCACACAACGGCCCCGCATACGGGTCCGGATAATGCCGCAGCCCCGACAGCGCCGCGCTGACCTCGCCGCGCAACCAGTCCGGCGGGCCCAGCGGGTTGATGCTGGCCGAAAAATCCGCCAGCTCCCCCACCGCGCACCCCGCCCGCGCCGCCAACGCGCGCACCTCGCCGCCATGCCCGAATCCCGAGTTTCGCATGGCGCGCAGCCTACACCAGAAGCAAACGCCCCGCCAGCCAGGACGCGGGCGGCGGGCCGAGGGGCGGATGGCTGCCGGGGCGCTGCCCCGGACCCCGGCAAGGGGGCGCTGCCCCCCTGCACCCCCCGCCAGGGGCCAAGGGCCCCTGGACCCCGCACGCCACCCCGGGACCGCGCGGCGAAGCGCCGCGCGGTCCCGGGGTGGGGAGGCTCGGGTGGGGAGGCTCGGGTGGGGAGGCTCGGGTGGGGAGGCTCGGGTGGGGAGGCTCGGGTGGGGAGGCTCGGGTGGGGGATCAGGCTGGAAGGCTGGGGACGGGGGGCTGGGTGGAGCGGCCGGGCCAATGCGCGGCAGCCGGGCCGGGTTCCTTGCAGGAATCCGGCCCGGCTGTCGGGCAGGGCGCAGGGGCGCCTCGGGCGCCGGACCCCTTA